>JAATFK010000273.1 GCA_015655225.1 Solirubrobacterales bacterium
GTGCGCGGCGGCGCTGGCGACGCTCTGGGTGCTGCTGGCGCCGCGGAGGGCCGACCTCGCGGCGCAGGTCTACCGCGTGCGGATGTTCGCCCGCGAGGGCTTCTCGGTCGGGGACAACAACTGGTTCGGCGGGCCCTACCTGCTCGGCTACGGCCTCGTCTTCCCTGCGCTCGGCGCGGCCTTCGGGCCGGTGCTGATCGGCGTCGCCTCGGTGCTCGCCTCCTCGCTGCTGTTCGCCCGGCTGATCGGGCCGGCCGCTCCCGGCCGCCGGCTCGCGACCTGCTGGTTCGCGTGCGCGGCGGCCGGCGACCTCTTCATCGGGCGGCTGACGTTCGCGCTCGGCGTCGCCATCGCGCTCGCGTGCCTGCTGGCGGTCGCGCGCCGGCGCCCGGCGGTCGCGGTCCTCTTCGGCCTGCTGTCGGCCGGCGCGAGCCCGGTCAGCGGGTTGCTGCTGGCCCTCGTCCTGGTCGCCTGGATGCCGCCGCTGTCGCGCCGCTGGCGCGTCGCGGTGCTCGCCGCGCCGCCCGGCACGGCGCTCGCGCTGAGCCTCGCGTTCCCGGACGGCGGGACGCAGCCCTACGCGCTCGCGGCGGCGCTCGTCGCGATCGCGATCACGCTCGTCGGCGCCGCCGTGCTGCCGCCGGCGCTGCGGGCGCTGCGCCGGGGCGCGCTGCTGTACGCCGGGGCGATCGCGCTGTCGTTCTTGGTCCCGTCGCCGATGGGCAGCAACGTCGCCCGCCTCGGCGTGCTGGCGGCCGGGCCGGCGCTCGTCCTCGCGATGCGCCACCGGCCGTCGCGACCGCCGGCGCACGTCGCGCTCGCCGCGGTCGGCCTCGCCGTCGCGATCGTCGCGTGGCAGCTGTGGGCGCCGGTCAGCGAGGTCGTCAGAGCGGACGAGAGCGACGCGACGACGGCCGCGTACTTCGCGCCGCTCGTCCGGGAGCTGGGGAGCCTGCCGGCCGGCCGCGTCGAGGTGGTCCCGACCTCGACCCGCTGGGAGTCGGTCTACGTCGCGCGCCACGACGCGCTCGCGCGCGGCTGGGAGACCCAGCTCGACCAGCGCTACGACGCGCTCTTCTACAAGCCGGCGCTCGACCCGGTCGCCTACCTCGGCTGGCTGCGGGAGCTGGCGGTCTCCTACGTCGCCGTCAGCGACGGTCCGAAGGAGCGCTGGGGCAGATCGGAGGCGCGCCTGCTGGCCGCCCCGCCGCCGGCGCTGCGGCTGATCTGGCACGACGCCCACTGGCGGCTGTACGCGGTCACCGGCACGCGGCCGCTCGTGAGCGGCGCGCGCCTGCTCTCGCTCACGACCGACACCGTCGCGATCGCCGCGAGCCATCCCGGGACGGTGACGATCCGGGTGCGCCACACGCCGTACTGGACGAGCAGCCCGGCCGCCTGCGTGACCGCGACGCCCTCCGGCTTCACCCGGCTGCGGGTCGTGCGCCCGGGGCGCTACACGCTGCGCGCCCGCTTCACCGCCGGCGCGCTGCTCGACCAGCAGCCGGAAGCGTGCGAGCCGGCCGCGCCGGCGCCGACGCGCTAGCGCCCGCCGCTGCCTGGGCCGGAGAGCCCGTTCTCGTAGGCGAAGATCACGGCGTGGACGCGGTCGCGCAGCTCCAGCTTGCTCAGGACCCGCCCGACGTGCGTCTTGACCGTCGCCTCGGTCACGACGAGCCGCTCCGCGATCTCGGCGTTCGAGTGGCCGCCGGCGATCTCCAGCAGCACCTCGCGCTCGCGCTCGGTCAGCCGCTCGACGCGCTCGTCGGCGGCGAGGCGGTCCGCGCCGCGCGCTGCCGTCTCGTCGTCGTCCGGCAGCCGGTCGACGTAGGCGTCGAGCAGGCGCCGCGTCACGCTCGGCGCGACGACCGCGTCGCCGCTCGCGACCGCCCGGATCGCCGACAGCAGGTCGCTCGGCGGGACGTCCTTCAGGAGGAAGCCGCTCGCGCCGGAGCGCAGGCCGCTGAACGCGTAGGCGTCGAGGTCGAACGTCGTCAGGATCAGGACGCGCGGCCCGTCGGGCGCCTGCGTGATCCGCCGCGTCGCCTCGATCCCGTCGATCCCGGGCATGCGGACGTCCATCAGCACGACGTCGGGCGCGAGCCGCGCGGCCAGCTCCATCGCCTCCTCCCCGTCGCCGGCCTCGCCGACGACCGTCATGTCGGCGTGCGCCTCGATCACCATCCGGAAGCCGAGGCGCAGCAGCGGCTGGTCGTCCACCAGCAGGACGCTCGTCGTCATGCCGGCGCGCTCTCGCGCGGGATCCGTAGGTGGGCCCGCACGCGCCAGCCGCCCTCCGGTCGTGGGCCGGCGTCGACCGCGCCGGCGTAGACGGCGGCGCGCTCGCGCATCCCGTCGAGCCCCTGGCCGCCGTCGCTCGTGCCGGTGGCGCCGGCGGCGGAGCCGGCCCCGCTGCCGGTGTCGGAGACGTCGAGCTCGACGCCGTCGCCGTCGCAGCGCAGCGCGATCGCCGCGGTCGCCCCCGGGCCGGCGTGCTTGAGCGAGTTCGTGAGCGCCTCCTGGATCAGGCGGAAGACGGTCAGCTGCGCCGCCGGCGGCAAACGCTCCGGCGAGCCGTCGACCGCGAGCGTGACCGGCAGGCCGGCGGCGCGCACCTGGTCGAGCAGCTCCGGCACGTCGTCGGCGCCGGGCTGGGGCGCGCGCTGGGCGTCGCCGTCGTCGCGCAGCACGCCGAGCAGCCGCCGCATGTCGGCGAGCGCCTGGCGGCCGGTCGCCGCCGAGAGCTCCATCGCGTGCGTCGCCCGCGCCGGGTCGGCGCGCACGGCGAAGGCGGCGCCGTCCGCCAGCGCCGTCATGACCGAGAGGTTGTGCGCGACGATGTCGTGCATCTCCCGCGCGATCCGGGCGCGCTCGCCGGCCGCCGCGATCTGGCCCTGCTGGTCGCGCTCGTACTCGAGCCGCGCGGCGCGCTCCTCCAGCGACCGCAGGTAGGCGCGGCGGATCTGCACGCCGCGCCCGAGCGCCGCGGCCGCGATCACCATGCTGGTGAGGAAGACCGCGCCCGCGAGCGGATCGGTCCCGCCCCAGCGCACGACCGCCAGCCCGACGCCGACCTCCAGCGTCGCCGCCGCGACGAGCGCGCGCCCCGGCGACTCGTTCGCCGCGACCGTGTAGAGCGCGACCAGCAGCGCCAGCGGCGCCAGGGTCGGCGCTCCGACCAGCCAGACGACGAACGCCACCGGCACGGTCGCGGCGAAGACCGCGAGCGGGGCCTGGCGGCGGCCCAGCAGCGGGAGCGTCAGCAGCCCTGCCAGCAGCCAGTCGTACCAGTGGACCCCCTGGTTCACGAGGCTGGGGGTCGAGATCCCGAGCAGCCCGAGCACCAGCGCGACGTCGACCGCCACCGGGTGGCGGTCGATCAGCGTCCGCAGGTGGCCCTCGGTGCGCATCCCCAGCCGCCCGGCGTCACACGTCGCGACGGACGAACAGCCACCCGGCGGCGGCGACCGCGACGATCGTGTAGCCGCAGAACAGCGCGAACCCGCCCCAGGGCGAGAACATGTGGGCGTCCGGGACGGCCTGCGTGATCCCCGTGCCGGCGCTCGACGGCAGGTACGGGTTGATCGCGTTGCCGATGCTGTTGGGCAGGATCGCCGCGATCCCGGGAACCACGAACAGGAGCGCGACGAACGCCGAGATCCCGCCCGCCGAGCTGCGCACGAGCGAGCCGATCGCGATGCAGAGGATCCCCAGCACCGTCACGTACAGCGCCGTGCCGACGACCGCGCGCAGCGCGTGCGGGGAGCTGAGCGAGGCGTGGATGTGATCGCTCAGGATCGCCTGCGACGCGAGGAACGCGACGAAGGAGGAGACGATCATCAGGACGAAGGTGACGGCCGCGAAGACGCCGATCTTCCCCAACAGCACGGGCAGGCGTCTCGGAACCGCCATCACGCTCGAGCTGATCATGCCGGTCGTGTACTCGCCGCTGATGATCAGCACGCCGAGCACGCCGATCGCGAGCTGGGCGATGTTGACGCCGCCGAGACTGTTGTCGATCGGCGTGAACGTCGCTCTGTCGTGGAGCGAGAGGTGATCCCAGCGGCTGTTCTGGATCGCGGCGATCAGCACGCCCAGGCCGGCCATCGAGATCACGGCGGCGAGCAGCGACCAGCGCGTCGAGCGCAGCGTCCACAGCTTGGTCCACTCGGAGCGCAGGACGTGCGCCTGCGTGACGCGGCCCTTCGGGCTCGCCCGGACGCGGGCGGGCGCCGGCACGGGTGCGGGGGTTCCAGCGGCGGTGGCGCTCATGCGTTCGCTCCCAGCTCGGTGACGGGCGCGTCGGCCGGAGCCTCCGCGCTGGCGTGGTACTCGACCGCGTCGTGGGTGAGGCTCATGAACGCGTCCTCCAGGGAGGCCTGCAGCGGCGTCAGCTCGTAGAGCACGATGCGGTTCGCGGTCGCGGCCTCGCCGATCTGCTCGGAGGTGAGGCCGCGCACCTCCAGCGCGCCGTGCTCGACGCTTCTGATCTCGACGCCCTCGCCGGCGAGCGCGTCGACGAGCGCCTGCCCCTGCGGCGAGCGCACGCGCACCGGCGCGCCGGTCGAGGCGCCGCTGACGAACTCCTCCACGGTCGTGTCGGCGATCAGCCGGCCTCTGCCGACGACGACGAGGTGCTCGGCGGTCTGCGCCATCTCGCTCATCAGGTGGGAGGAGAGGAAGACCGTGCGGCCCTCGGCGGCGAGCCGCTTCAGCAGCTCGCGGATCCAGCGGATCCCCTCCGGGTCGAGGCCGTTGACCGGCTCGTCGAGGATCACCGTCTCGGGGTCGCCGATCAGGGCGGCGGCGATGCCGAGCCGCTGGCCCATGCCGAGCGAGAACGACTTGACGCGTCTTCTCGCGACCGCGCCGAGGCCGACCAGCTCGATCACCTCGTCGACGCGCGAGCGCGGCAGGCCGTGCGTCTGCGCGAGCGCCAGCAGGTGGTTGTAGCCCGAGCGGCCGGTGTGGATCGCGCGCGCCTCCAGCATCGCGCCGACCTCGTTCAGCGGCGCGTCGAAGTCGCGGTACGCCTTGCCGTTGATCGTCACCGAGCCGGACGTCGGTGCGTCGAGGCCCAGGATCAGGCGCATCGTGGTCGACTTGCCGGCGCCGTTGGGGCCGAGGAAGCCGGTCACGATTCCGGGCGGGACGTCGAAGCTGAGGTCGTCGACGGCGACCTTCGCGCCATAGCGTTTCGTCACGTTGCGGACTTGGATCATAGTCACAACGCTACGGACCCCGGCCGCCTCCCACAACGACCACGCGAATGATCCTGGCCATCCGTCGATCAGCCGATGGTCGTACGCCGCCGGTCGCAGCCCCACCGAAATATCACTAACGCTGTTCGCCACGCCTGCCGATACCCCCTACCAGGCAACGGCAATGGTCGCCTTCCGCCGCGCCGCATCGATCCGGCCGTACGCCGGGATAGCGAGCAACTCCATGAGACGCACACGACATCACGACGACGCTGACGCGTCGAGCATGACGACGCCCAAGCGGCAGTGGGGCAGCGACAGACGGCCCGCGCTCCCGGTCGTCGCCCCGGTCGCCTCCGAGGGCACGATGCGGATCGGCCAGCTCGCGATCGTCATCACGGTCGTCGGCTGGGCGCTGTTCCTCGTCGTGACGCTCTCGCGCACCTCGATCACCGGCGGGCACGACCAGCCCTCGCTCGGCCTCGCGACGATCGGCTACCTCGTGATCATGACGCTGCTGGCGTGCTCCGCGCTCGCGTACCTGACCACGCGCCTGGGCTATTACTCGCGGACGCGCGGCCACCGTCGCGCGACCCGCGCGGAGCTGAGCCAGCCGTTCGAGCGCTCGGCGCCGTCCCTCACCGTCCTGATCCCCTCCTACCA
>JAATFK010000281.1 GCA_015655225.1 Solirubrobacterales bacterium
AATGCGCGGGATCGCGCAGCGCTTCGCCGGCAAGGTCGCGGAGGGCGACGTGGTCCTCCACAACGACCCGTACACGGGCGGCAACCAGCTGTCGGACTGGAAGGTCACGAAGCCGGTCTTCCACGAGGGCGAGCACGTCGCCTGGGTCGTGATCGTCGCCCACCAGGCCGACATCGGCGGGGCGGTCCCGGGCACCTACAACCCGCACGCGACCGACATGTGGCAGGAGGGGTTGCGGATCACGCCGGTCAAGCTGTTCGACGGCGGGGTTCGGCGCGACGACGTGTGGGAGCTGATCTTCGGCAACGTCCGCCTCGACGTGGTCGCCGACGACGTGACCGCGATGATCGGCGCCTGCACGGTCGGCGAGCGCGAGCTGGGCGCGCTGCTGCGCAGCTACGGGACCGCGCGCTACCGCCAGGCGGTCGCGGGGCTGCTGGACGCCGCCGAGCAGTCGGCGGCGGCGGCGATCCGCGCGATCGCGGACGGAACCTACCGGGCCGAGCTGACGGTCCACGACGACGGCATCGACCACGCCGGCAGATGGACGATCCGCCTCGCCGTGACGGTCGCCGACGACCACCTCACGTTCGACTTCGCCGGCACCGACAGACAGGCGACCGGATACATCAACACGCCCCGTGCGGTGACGATCTCGGCGGTGATGATCGCCTTCTTCATGATCGCCGAGGGCGAGCTGCCGCACAACGACGGGGTGCTGCGGCGGATCGAGGTGCTGACGCCGGAGGGCACCCTCGTGAACCCCTCGTTCCCGGCGCCGACCTGCTTCGGCAACCACGTCGCCGACCAGCTCGCGGCGGTCATCATGCTCGCGCTGGTCGACGCCGTCCCGGAGCGGGTGACGGCATGCTGGAACGCGCTGCTGGCCTCGACGATCAACGGCGTCGACCCCCGCACCGGGCGCCCGTACGTCGACATCCTGCTGAACGCGTGCAAGGGCGGGGGCGGCGGGACGTTCGGCGCCGACGGCTACGACCACATCGGGCTGATCGGCTCCGGCGGCGCGATCGCGGCGCAGGATCCGGAGATGTTCGAGGTCGTCAACCCGCATCTGCTGCACCGCTTCGAATACCTGCCCGACTCGGCCGGTGCGGGCCGCTGGCGCGGCGGGCTCGGCGTGATCACCGAGCTGGAGTTCCTGGACGAGGATGCCGAGGCGAGCATCTTCGGCGACGGCGACCTGCCGGAGACGGCGGCATTCGGGATCCTCGGCGGCGGCGACGGCTCGATCAACGAGATCCAGTTCACCTATCCGGACGGACGGGTCCACCGACCACGACTGAAGGATCTCGTCTCCCACATCCCTCGCGGGACCGTGTATCGCCAGGTCGCCGGCGGTGGCGGTGGCTACGGCGATCCTCTGGAACGGCCGCGGGAAAGGGTGCTGAAGGACGTGCGGAATGGCGTCGTCTCGGCGGAGGCGGCTCGGGCGTTGTATGGGATCACCGACGCTGAGCTGAGCTCCGACGGCTGAGACCGCGAGGGGGGTGGGGTCCCGGCCTCGTCGGCGCTCCCGTGCAGCGTGGCCGGGGATGTGAGGCGTTCTTTGTGTCCATAGGACACATAGATCGCCTCAGGTCCCGATGCGTGCGGTTCTCGGTGTCTCTACGACACCGAGAACCGCACACGTCTGCTAGAGCGCGATGCCGGCGATCGGGGCTCCGGCCGCCGCTGAGCGCAGTGCGACGAGGATCGAGAAGTCCTTGTCGCCGTAGCCGGCGTCGCGGACTTCCTCGAAGACCGACTGCGCGAGGCGGCCCGCTTCGAGCGGGACGCCGATGCGCGCGGCATATTCCCCGACCAGGCGTGTGTCCTTCGCCATCAGGCCGATCGCGAAATGCGCGTCGACGCTGCCCGAGAGGACCGTGCGGGGCATCCAGTCGCTGAGGATCCAGCTCGCTCCGCTGCCCCCGCCGATCGCCTCGCGCACGCGGTCGAGGTCGGCGCCCGCCTTCGCCGCCAGCGCCAACCCCTCGGCGATCCCGAGCACGATCACGGCGCCCATCAGGTTGTTGCTCAGCTTCGCGATCTCGCCGTGCCCGACCGGCCCGACGTGCACCGGGCGGCCGTAGGCCGACAGCAGCGGCTCGACCGCCTCGTACGCCGTGGGCGAGGCGCCGACCATGATCATCAAGCCGCCTTCCCGTGCAACCACCGGGCCGCCGCTGACCGGCGCGTCCACGACCTCGACGCCGAGCTCCTCCAGCCGCGCCGCCAGCAGCGGCGGCGTCTCGGGCGCGACCGTGCTCGCGATCACGACCGTGGCGCCGCGCCGGAGGCCGGCCTCGAGCCCGTCGACACCGCCGAGGCAGCCGATGATGTCGGGCGTGTCCGGCAGCAGGAGGATGACCACGTCGCTCTCGGCCGCCAGCTCCCGGGGGGAGGAAGCGCTCCCCACCCCGCCCGGCGCCAAAGCCGCGACGCGCTCGGCGGAGAGGTCATACGCCCGTACCTCGTACCCCTGGGAGGCGACCCGCGTGGCGATCGCGGCGCCGAGCGAGCCGACGCCGAGGATCCCGACCCGGGGGAGGACGACGGCGCTCATCGCGCGACCTCCGCGCCGAGGCCGGCCAAGCGGCTCGCGAACGCGGCGCCCCGCTCCCCGGACCAGACGACGAGCGCCCGGTAGGCGTCGACGCCGAGCGTGAAGCCGCTCGGCACGACGATCGTCGTGTTCGGCAGCTCGACGATCGCGGGGCCGGCGATCGTCGTCCCCGCCGTGAGCGCCTCGCCGTCGTGGACCGGCGTCGGGACGAGCGCCCGGTCCTCCGCCGACCACACCGGCCGCGTGCCCAGCAGCGCCGGGCCGTCCGCCACCTCGCCGACGGCGGTCGCGTCCGGCTTCTCGGTCACCCCGACGACGCCGAGCCGCACCGCCAGCAGCTCCACCGGCGCGCCCGGCGAGCTGTGGCCGAACAGCCGGTCGTGCTCGAGGTGGAACGCGTCCGCCGCCCGCTCCGCGTCGAACGGCAGGCCGATCGCGACCGTCAGCTCGTGCCACTGGCCGACGTAGCGGAGGTCGAGCGACGCGTGCAGCTCGACCTGGTCGGCGCCGACGCCCTCCCGCTCCAATGTCGAGCGGCCGGAGGCGATCAGCTCGTCCACCAGACCGTTCAGTCTCGCCGAGTCGGCCGCCGCGAGCGAGGTCTTGTACGCGCGCACGTCGTCGTGCTTGAAGTCGGACATCAGCATCCCGGCGGCGCAGAAGATCGACGACTCGCGCGGCACCACGAGCGCGGGGATGTCCAGTTCGCGCGCGATCGCGGCGGCGTGCAGCGGCCCCGCCCCGCCGGCCACGACGAGCGGGAAGTCGCGCGGGTCGAGCCCCCGGCGGACGCTGATGTCGCGCACGCCGGTCGCCATCGTAACGTTCACGAGGTCGTAGACGCCGGCCGCGGCCTGCTCGACCGTCAGCCCGAGCGACTGCGCCAGCGGGGCGAACGCGGCGCGGGCGGCGGCGAGGTCGAGCACCATCCCGCCGTGGCGGAACGACTCCTCGCCGAGGAAGCCGAGGACGAGGTCGGCGTCGGTCACGGTCGGCAGCGTCCCGCCGCGGCCGTAGCTGGCGGGACCCGGCTGGGCGCCCGCGCTCTGCGGCCCGACGTGGAGCAGGCCGCCCTCGTCGAGCCAGGCGATCGAGCCGCCGCCGGCACCGATCGTGTGGATGTCGATCGTCGGCAGCGCGAGGCGCCAGCGGTCGACGACGCCGTCGACCATCAGCAGCGGCGCGCCGTCCTTCACGAGCGCGGCGTCGAACGAGGTCCCGCCCATGTCGACCGTGATGCACTCGTCGAGGCCGTGCGGCGCGAGCTGCCAGAGGCCGGCGGTCGGCCCGGAGGCGGGACCCGAGAGCAGCGACAGCGCGGCCCGCTCGCTGATCTCCGCCGGCGTCGCGACGCCGCCGTTGGACTGCATGATCAGCAGCGTGCCGGCGAACGCGAGGCCTTCCAGCCGCTCCGTCAGCGCCGCCAGGTAGCGCGAGATGATCGGCCCCGCGTAGGCGTTCAGGACCGTCGTGCTCATGTGGTCGTGGTAGCGGACCTGCGGCAGCAGGTCGCTGGAGGCGGTCACGTAGGCGTCGGGCAGCAGCTCGGCCACCAGGTCCCGCGCGCGCCGCTCGTGCTCGCCGTTCGCGGGGGAGTGCATGAAGCAGATCGCGACCGCCTCGACCTCGTCAGCGGCGAACGCGGCGGCGGCGTCCCGGACGTCTGACTCCCGCAGCGGGTCGACCTCGTCGCCTCTGTAGTCGATCCGCCCGCCGACGCCCAGCCGGCGGTAGCGCGGCACGAGCGGGGTGGGGGGCGCGAGGCGGTTGTCGTAGGGCTCCTCGCGCGTGCCGTCGCGCAGCGCCAGCACGTCGCGGAAGCCCTCCGTCACGAGCAGGCCGGTGCGCGCGCCTCGATGGGTCAGGACCGCGTTGGTGGTGACCGTCGTGCCGTGGACGATCAGCTCCAGCTCGGCGACGAACGTGGCGAGGTCGAGGCCGAGCTGCGCCGCGATCTCCTCCAGCCCGACGACCAGGCCACGCGACGGGTCGTCCGGCGTCGAGCTGGTCTTGTGCACGAGTCGCCGACCCTCGCCGATCAGGAGGAAGTCGGTGAACGTGCCGCCGACGTCGATGCCGATCCGATAGCTCATGCCTGCTCCTCAGCGGCGACGCCGGCACGCAGCGCCGCGGTCGCCTCGGGGTCGACGGCGAGCCCGTCGGCCGTCACCTGCACGCCGTAGTCGGCCGCCGCGGCGGCCGCGCTCAGCAGCCCGTCGCGCACCTCCGCGAGCACCAGCCCGGGGTCGCGCCGGCGGGGGTCGCCGTAGCCACCGCCGCCGCCGTTGCGCGAGGCGCAGACGGTCCCGGGCGGGATCTGCTCGATGATCTCCTTCGACCCCCACTGGCGCACCGCGCCGTCGGGCAGCGTCAGCGTCAGCTCGTTGAGGCCGCCCGGCAGGCCGCCGAAGAGACCGTGCGCCGGCTCGGCGCCTTCGGCCGCGACGTCGTCGCCGATCGTCGTCCCCGCCTCCTGCTCGCCGTAGAAGCTCCAGCTCGACCGGGTGCCGTAGCCGCCGCGCCACTCGCCGGCGCCGGCCGAGTCGGGCAGGTACTCGTAGTAGTGCATGAAGTGCGGCGTGGAGAGCTCGAACATCTCCATGTCGGGGGAGCGCATCGAGCCGGGCGTGCCGGTGAAGCCGAGCGCGTCGTAGCCGTCGGCGCCGCGCATCGCGCCCGGGCCGCCGCGCTGGAAGATCGTCAGCGAGACCGACGGCTCGTCGGTGCGCGGGTCGATCGCGCTCAAAGCGGTGCAGAGGAACTGGTTCCAGCCGGCCGTGACACGGTCGGGCAGCACGTCGGCGAGCGCGCGCATGATCGCCTCCAGCACCTCGTCGCACATCTGGTTGCCGAAGATCGTCGAGGCGGGGAAGTGGGGGTCGATCAGCGAGCCTCTGCGGAAGACCGTGCGGATCGGCGCGAAGACGCCGTGGTTGGCCGGCAGCGAGAGGCCGCCGGCGGTCACGAGCATCAGGAACGCGATCCGGACCGCGCCGATCGCGGAGGCGGCCGGCATGTTCGTGAAGCCGGGCGCCTGGTCGTCGGTCTCGCTGAAGTCGAACGTGATCTCGTCGCCGGCGACCGTGATCGCGACCGCGACGCGGTATCTCGCGGTCGGGTCGATCCCGTCGGAGACCATGAAGCTCTCGCCCGTGTAGACGCCGTCGGGCCAGCGCTCCAGCTCGGCGCGCACCTGCCGCTCGGAGGCGTCGATCACGTAGTCCATGTGCTCGTCGAAGGAGGCGACGCCGTAACGGTCGAGCACCTCGCGCAGCCGCCGCTTGCCGATCGTGCAGGCGCCGATCATCGCGTTGATGTCCTCCGCCACCACGTCGAAGCGGATGTTCGCGCGGACGAGGTCCCACACGTCGCGGCGCAGCTCTCCCCGCGTGTGGATCTTCAGGGGCGGGATCCGAAAAGCCTCCTGCCACACGTCGCGAGCGCGGGGGTCGTAGCCGCCCGCCGTCATCCCGCCGATGTCGGCGACGTGGCCCTTGCTGGCGCTCCAGGCGACCAG
>JAATFK010000630.1 GCA_015655225.1 Solirubrobacterales bacterium
CGACGCCGGCCGCCGCGAGCCCGGCCGCCGCCGGCGCGAGCCCCGCTGCCGCCAGACCGGCTGCGAGAGCGACGCCGGCCGCCGCGAGATCGTCCGCCGCCGCCGCGAGACCCGCCGCCAGAAGACCGGCCGCCAGAAGACGCGCGGCGAGAAGACCGGCCGCCGCCAGACCCGCCCCGACCGCCGCCGCCGAGCCGACGACCGCGCCGACCAGTCCCGCGCCGACCGACGCGACCCCGGCGGTCGCGACCCCCGCCGACACGCAGGCCGCCGCTCCGACGACGGCGACCCCGGCCGCCGCGCCGCGCTCCCGCGCGAGAAGAGTCGCCGCCAGAAGACCCGCCGCCAGACCGGCGACCAGAAGAGCCGCTGGAGCGAGAAGACCGGCGGCTGCCAGAAGAGCCCCGAGAGCCGCCACCGCGAGACCCGCCGCCCCCGCGCCGGACGAGGCGAGAGCGGCGCGCGAGGCCGCGCGGGCGAACGCCGCCAGCCGTGCCGGCGCGAGAGGCGCGAAGGCCGAGAACGACACGCTCAGCCAGATCGCGAGCGTGCTGAGAGAGCAGCTCGCGAAGGGCGTCTTCGAGCCGCTCAACCTCGTGATGCTCGCGAGCGAGCGGATCCAGGAGGCGCTCGACGAGGCGGTCGAGCGGGGCAGGCTGACCCGTGGCGACGCGAACGATCTCGTCGGCGAGCTGCTGCGGCGCGGACGCCAGCAGACCGACGACGTGCTCGGCGACCTGCCGACGCTCCTCAGCAAGGGGATCGACCAGCTCGACGCGCTCAGCCGCAGAGTCGAGAGCAAGGCCGCCTCGAGAGCGCGAGCGGCCGACTCGGTCGACCGTCTGATGCGCAGCGCCGACCGCGCCCGTCGCGCTGTCGGCGTCGGCCCGAGCTTCCCGATCCTCGCCTACGACGAGCTGTCGGTCGCGAGCGTCACCGCCCGCATCCCCGAGCTGTCGCCCGCCGAGCTGAGAAGAGTGCGCGACTACGAGGCCGCCAACCAGAACCGGGCCTCGGTCCTCAGAGCGTTGGACAGAGCCCTCACCGCCTGAGCCCCACCGGAGGAGCGTCGACTTTCGGTCGCTGAGCGACCAGAGGTTGACGCTCCTCGGTCAGGTCGCCAGCCCGAGGTCGGCCAGCAGCACCCCGAAGTCCAGCTCCGCCCCGGTCAGCTCGCCGAGCAGCTCCTCGGCACTCAGCCGCTGGCCGTCGCGCCACAGCTCGCGCAGCGCGGCGCCGGCCGCCGGCTCGGCGAACCAGGCCGGGCCGAAGCGGCCCGCGAGCCACGCGCGCAGGTGCGTTTCGAGAGCCCACGCGCGCAGGTACGCGGCGACGTAGAAGCCGGGGTCGAGGTCCGACAGGTACGTCGCCGTCGGCCACGGCACGTGCACCGCCGCCGACAGCTCCCGCGCGTAGGCGTCCGCGAGCGCAGCGTCGTCGGGCGGCGTCTCGGCGTGCGCGATCAGCTCGTAGGCGAGCTTCGCGCCGTAGCGCCGCAGGTAGACGAGCCGCGACGCGCGCGCGTGGGCCGCGAGCGCCCCGTCCTCGTCCTCGACGCCGAGGCGACGGCGCAGCCACTCGCCGTTCTCGACGAGGTGGTCGAAGAGGAAGGCGAACGCCTCCGTGACGGCGTTGTCGCCAAGATGGCGGTACTCGAACGGCAGCGCCGGGTCGACGGAGGCGAAGTGCTCCAGGTGGCCGCCCTCGTGCAGCAGCGCGGTGTAGTCGTCGCGGCCGCCGATCGGCGGGACGACGAGCCGCACGTCCTGCGGGACGCGCACCGCGACGACGAACGCGCGCGGCGACTTGCCGGGTCGCTGCTCCACGTCCACGTCGACGTTCGGCTGCGCCGCGAGGTCGATCCCGAGGCCGTCGAGCGTCGCGACGAAGCTCTCCATCAGCCGCTCCGGGGGGAAGTGCGCGTCGGCCTCGCGGAAGCGGAAGAGCCACGGCAGGTCGGCGCGCGTGAGGCGGTCGAGCCCGACGCCGACGGTGCGCGCGACGGCCGGCCCGACGAGCGTCTCCCACGCTCCTTCGGTCGCGGCCGTGAACGCGCCGGTCGAGCGCGCGAGGCGGTCGAGGTCGAGCCCCTTGAGCTGCTCGCACATCGCGCGGTAGCTCGGCCAGCCGAGCTCGGCGACGACCGCGCGTGTCTGCTCGCGCGCCTCGCGCAGGAGCGGGTTGAGCGCCGCCTCGGTCGCCGCGAGCCGCGCCGCCTCGATCGCGCCGCGACGGGTCGCGTCGGGCTCGTTCGCCTGCACGACGGCGGCCTCGCGGAAGCCGATCGAGGTGTCGCCGACCTCGATCTCGAGGCTCGCCTCGCGCTGCGCCAGCTCGCCGTCGATCGCCTTCGTCTGGAGGCCGAGGCAGCCCTCGACGGCGAAGTCGAGCAGGAGCCGCAGCCGCCGCCGGTCGTCGTCGCCGAGCGCCGGCGCGTCGGCCTGCTCGCGCAGTCGCGCGACCGCGTCGAGGGAGAAGAGGGCCGCGTGGCGGTCGTAGATCTCGTCGAGCGGCAGCTCGTCGGTGAGCCCCGCGAAGTGCCGGTGATAGGCGACGCCGTACTCGCCCAGAAAGGCCTCGGCGTCGGTTCGATATGCGGCGAGGTCCATGAGGCTGCCATCCTAGGGGGCGATGAGCACGACCACACGACCCAAGCGGCCCGAGCGCGACGCCGAGCTGGAGCTGACGATCGACTCCCTCGCGTTCGGCGGCAACGGCGTCGCGCGGCACGAGGGCTACGTCCTCTTCGTCCACGGGGCGATCCCCGGCGACCGCGTGCGTGCTCGCGTCACGAAGACGAGAAAGTTCTACGGCGAGGCGCTCACGCTCGACGTGCTGACGCCGAGCCCCGACCGCATCGAGCCGATCGCGAGACACCCCGGCGCGCCGTGGCAGGTGCTGCCCTACGAGCGCCAGCTGGAGATCAAGAGCGAGCAGGTCGACGAGGCGCTGCGGCGGATCGGCAAGCTCGGCGGCTTCGAGCTGGAGCCGATCGTCCCGGCGGTGCAGACGTGGCGCTACCGCAACAAGCTCGAGTACTCGTTCGGGACCGAGGGCACGGCCGAGAAGGGCGAGCTGATCTTCGGCTTCCACGCCCCCGGCCAGTGGGACCGGATCGACCGCATCGACGACTGCCTGCTCGCCTCCGAGCGCGGCAACCAGGTGCGCGACCAGGTGCTCGCGTGGTGCAAGGAGCAGGGGCTGGCGGCGTACGACCGCCGCACGCGGCGCGGCTTCCTGCGCAACCTCGTCGTGCGCGAGGGCCGGCGCACGGGGCAGATCCACATCCGCCTCGTGACGATGCCGGGCGAGCTGGACGAGGAGTCGCTGGCGAACGCGATCGACTGCGACGGGATCACCTGGACGCGCTACGACGGCCTAGGCGAGACGACCGCCTCGGGCCACACGAAGATGATCTCCGGCGCCGAGCAGCTCGACGAGGAGCTGGGCGGGATGACGTTCAGAATCTCCCCGGGGGCGTTCTTCCAGACGAACACCGAGATGGCCGAGAAGCTCTACGCGGTCGCCGGCGAGTACGCCGCGCTGGCCGGCTTCGAGCGCGTCTACGACCTCTACTGCGGGATCGGGACGGTCGGCCTCTCGCTGGCGCCGCGCGCCGGTGAGATGTGGGGGCTGGAGCTGGTCGAGACGGCGGTCGCCGACGCCATCGTCAACGCGAAGCTGAACGAGATTGACAACGCGCGCTTCTTCGCCGGCGACGTGCGCGTCGCGCTGAGAGACCTGGTCGAGAAGGCGGGCACGCCCGACGTGGTCGTGGTCGACCCGCCGCGCGCCGGCCTGTCGGCCAGAATCGTGCGCCGCGTGATCGAGGCCTCGCCGAGAAGAATCGTCTACATCTCGTGCAACCCGACGACGCTGGCCCCGAACGCGGCCCAGCTGGTCGAGGCCGGCTACGTGCTCCGCCGCGTGCGCCCGGTCGACATGTTCCCGCAGACGCCGCACATCGAGTGCGTCGCGCTGCTGGAACGCGCGTAGCCGACCGATTACCCTGCGTGCCGCCGGTCGCCGGGCCGGCCTCGACCCGACGTTCCCGCACGAAGGAGCCTTCATGCCCGCTGTCCGTTCCCGCCTCGCGCTCGTCGCGGCGGCCGTCGCGTCGTGCGCCGCGCTCGCCCTGCCCGCCGCCGCCGGCGCCTCGCAGCCTCCCGTCGCGAGAGCCGCCGCCACGACCACCTGCCCGCACTTCACGGTCGTCGCCAACGACCCGCTCGCCGGCTTCACCGCCGGCGTCTACCACCGCCTCAACTTCAGCCCGGTCGCCAGCCAGCTGACCTGCAACCAGACCTACGACGTCCTCCGCAGCTACCTCTACGCGCCGTCGAGCCTCAAGGGCTGGACCGTCGGGAAGCTGGTCGGCTCGCTCAGCGGCGCGACCGGCAAGCGCTTCACGCAAAACGGCTCGAACGGGACGATCGGCTTCGACGTCTGGCGCCTGCGCAGCGACCCCCAGCCGCGCACGGTGACGAAGACGACGACCACCACGGTTCCGGCCGGCAAGCAGAAGATCGTCCAGCTGACCTACCCGCTCGCCCAGCGTCCGTCGAAGATCAACTCGGGCTACAGCCCCGGCCTGATCGTCTACAGCTCCGGCTACACGACCGGCACCTCGACCGAGATCTACTGGGTCAACGTCCAGGCGCCCGCGAACGCGGCCGGCAAGGTCACCTTCACGACCACGACGACCCTCCCGCAGTAGCCGGCGACTACGCGGCGGCGCGCGCGGCGGGCGTGCGCCGCCCGCGACGCGTGCCGCGCCCGCCGCGCTCGCCCAGCTCCGCGTCGCGGAAGCCGCGCAGCGCGTCGGCGATCGCGCGGTAGGCGCCGGCGTGCACGCCCATGCCGAGGTGGCTCGCGTCGATCTCGACGTGCTCGGCGCTCGGGTCCAGGCACGAGTGCCAGTCGACCACGCCGTCGTTGCGCGAGTAGATCGAGACGAAGCCGACGCCGTCGGCCAGCGGCGCCACCAGCTCGTCGCGCAGCGCCGCGCAGCAGTCGCCGTCGATGCAACCGGGGCCGAACAGCCCCGGCACCCCGAGCGCCCCGAGGCGGCCGACCAGCTCGACGTTCATCCGCACGAGCGGGTGGATCGCGAAGTGGTTGCGCAGCGGCGAGCCGAGCGTGACGATCCCGCTCACCAGCTCCGGCCGGCGCACCGCGAGCGTCCGCGCGAACGTGCCGCCGCGGCTCTGGCCGACGATCGTGACGCGCCGTCCGCCGCTCTCCTCCGAGAGCTGTTCGAGCCGCTGCTCCAGCCGCGTGACGGCCTCGCCGCCGCAGCCGACGTTCAGCCGCATGCCGGCGCCGCCGACGCGGTAGCCGGCGCGGCGCAGCCAGCTCGCCATCGTCGCGAGCGAGCGGTCGCCCGCGAGGTAGCCGGGGATCAGAAGCACGGGCCGGCCGTTGCCGGCGGGGACGCCCGCGCCGCGGAAGACCGGGTCGAGGACGAGCGACGCGGCCTCGGCGGGCAGGCGTCCCTCGCGCCAGATCGGCGGCAGCGAGCGGAGGTTCAGTGACGGACGGTGCATGAGAGGAGTACGGGCGCGGCGGGGAAACCGACTGCCCGGTCGGTGCACTCTGACACAGGACGGACCGCTCGCGGCGGGGAACCGGCGCGGCCTCACCGGCGCGTCACCGGCACTAGACTGCGGTCGCATGCGCGCCGCCACCATCCGCGACGGGAAGATCGTCTTCGAGACCCACCCCGATCCCGTCCCCGGCGCCGGCGAGCTGCTCGTCCACGTCCGCGGCGCCGGCCTCAACGGCGCCGACATGCACCAGCTGCGCGGCCTCTACCCCGCCCCGGCCGGCTCGCCGCAGGACATCCCCGGGATGGAGATCGCCGGCGAGGTCGTCGGCCACGGCCCCGGCGCGACCCGCTTCGCCCACGGCGACCGCGTCATGTCGATCGTCGGCGGCGGCGGCCAGGCGGAGCTGATCACGGTCCACGAGCGGCTGCTGATCCCGGTCCCCGACGCCCTCGACTGGCCCGAGGCTGGCGGCTTCCCGGAGGTCTTCACGACCGCCTACGACGCGCTCTTCACCCAGGCCGGGCTGAGCGGCGGCGAGCGCCTGCTCGTCCACGGCGGCGCCGGCGGCGTCGGCACCGCCGCGATCCAGCTCGGTCGCGCGGTCGGCGCGCGCGTCACCGCCACGGTCCGCAACCCCGACTCACGCGATGCCGTCGCCGCCCTCGGGGCGACCGTGATCCCGACCGAGGGATTCGCCGAGCACGGCCCCTTCGACGTGATCCTCGAACTGGTCGGCGCGCCCAACCTCGATCCCGACATGGACGCCCTCGCGACGAACGGCCGCATCGCCGTGATCGGGATCGGCGGCGGCGCCCACGGCGAGCTGAACCTCGGCAAGCTGCTCGTCAAGCGCGCCCGCATCCACGGCTCCACGCTGCGCGTCCGGCCGCTGGAGGAGAAGGCGCTGACGGCGCGGCTGATCGAGCGCCACGTGCTGCCGTTCGTCGCCGCCGGAACAGTCCGCGTCCCGATCGCCGAGACCTTCCCGCTCGCCGAGACGGCCGCCGCCTACGCCTACTTCGCCGCCGGCGGCAAGGTCGGCAAGGTCATCGTCCTGCCGTAAGGCCGTCAGGCCGGCGCGGCCGCCTGCGGCCGGAAGCGCTCCGTCGTCCAGGTCTCGGCGAGCCGCACGAGCGTCGCCGCCGACGCCGCCATGTCCTGCACCGAGGCCCACTCGCGCACCGAGTGGTACTCGTGACCGCCGGTGAAGAGGTTCGGCGTCGGCAGCCCGCGCGCGGAGATCAGGGAGCCGTCGGTGCCGCCGCGGATCGGGACGCGCAGCGGCTCGATCCCCTCCGCCCGCAGCGCCGCCTCGGCCGCCTCGACGACCTGCGGGAACTGCTCCACGAAGCGGCGCATGTTCGGATATTGCGGTCGCACGTCGACCTCGACGCGCGCGCGCGGCTCGGTCGCCGCGACCTCCTCAGCGGTCCGGCGCAGCAGCGCGACGTGCTCGTCCAGCAGGTCGTCGTCGAAGTCGCGCACGATCAGCTGGATCGTCGCCTCCTGCGCGCTGCCGTCGAACGCGATCGGGTGGATGAAGCCGTCGCGCCCCGAGGTCGTCTCCGGCGTGAGCCGGTCCGACGGCAGCGCCGCGACGATCCGCGCCGCGATCCGCAGCGCGTTGACGAGCTTGCCGGTCGCGAAGCCGGGGTGGACGTCGTGCCCCGTCACCGTGATCGTCGCGCTCGCGGCCGTGAACGTCTCGTCCTGCAGCTCCCCGCGCGTCGAGCCGTCGACCGTGTAGGCGCCGCGCGCCCCGAACGTCTCGACCGGGAAGTGCAGCGAGCCGATCCCGATCTCCTCGTCGGGCGTGAAGCCGACGCGGATCGTCGGGCGCGGCAGCTCCGGGTGCGCGACGAGATACGCGACCGCCGCCATGATCTCGGCGACGCCGGCCTTGTCGTCGGCGCCCAGCAGCGTGTCGCCGCTGGAGGAGACGAGGTCGTGCCCGACCGCCTCGCGCAGCTCCGGCATCCGCTCGGGATCGAGCACCGTGCCGCCGCGCGGCAGCTCGATCACGCCGCCGTCGTAGTCGCGGTGGACGATCGGCTCGACGCCGACCGCCGGCGCGTCCGGGCTCACGTCGACGTGCGCCAGCAGCCCGATCGTCTCGACCGGCCCGTCGACCGTGGCCGGCAGCGTCGCGAAGACGAAGCCCTGCTCCTCGTCGAGCGCGGCGTCGGTCAGCCCGAGGCCGTGCAGCTCCTCGATCAGCAGGTGCAGCAGGTCGAGCTGGCCCGGCGTGCTCGGGTGCCGCGTGCCGTCGCTGCCGCGGTCGGACTGCGTGTCGACGCGCGCGTAGCGGATCAGGCGCGCGACCACGTCGGGTGCCAGCTGCTCCGCCAGCTCGGAGGTGAAGTGGGCCATGGAACGTGCCTCCTGGTCAGATCGAGAGCCGGCGCAGTTCGATCGCCGGGCAGCGATCCATGATGACGGTCAGCCCCGCCGCGCGCCCGCGGGCGGCCGCCGCCTCGTCCACCACGCCGAGCTGGAGCCACGCGACCGGCGCGCCGAGCGCGATCGCCTCGTCCACGTGCGCGCCCGCCTCTTCGCTGCGGCGGAAGACGTCGACCACGTCGATCGCCTCCACGTCGGGCGACGCGGCCGCGGCGGCGAGCGTTGGGTAGGCGCGCTCGCCCAGCACCGCCTCCGCGCGCGGCGTGATCGGGACGATCCGGTTGCCGCGCGCCTGCAGCAGCGCGGCGATCCGGTGGCTGTCGCGCGTCGGCGTCGGCGAGCAGCCGACGACCGCCCACGTGCGGGGCGTCGCGAGCAGCGCGCGCAGCTCCTCGTCGGGTGGATTCTCGAAGCGGTCCATCACCACCGTCCTACCCCGCGAACGCGCCGAGCGACACGCACGGGCTCAGTAGGGCGGCAGGTCCCCGTACCAGTCGCCGAGCGTGCGGAACGAGCGCCAGAAGGCGCGCTTGGCGCCCTCCTCGTCGAGCGCCTCGTCGATGTTCGGCACGTAGAGCGCGTCGGTCGCCGGCGTCAGCGACTGGATCACGCCGGGCACCGGCTCCAGCTCGCGGCCAAGCGGCATCCCGAGGTCGTTGACGACCGCGAGCGCCTCCTCGCCCATCACGACGACGATCTTCGGCGCGACGATCGCCAGCTCCTCGACGAGCCGCGCGACGCACGCCGGGTCGGCCATCGTCGGGTCCTGCACCGGGCACTTGACGCAGAGCGTCCCGTAGACCGCGAGCGGGTCGATCGACAGCCGTCTGAGCGATCTCATCAGCGCCGCGCCGGAGCGGCCGTAGAAGGCGACGCCCTCCTCGACCTCCGAGGGGCGCGGCTGGTACTTGATCATGAAGATGTCGGCCTGCGGGTGGCCGGAGCCGAGCACCGGCATCAACTGGC
>JAATFK010000707.1 GCA_015655225.1 Solirubrobacterales bacterium
GGCGAGCGTGGGTAGAGCGGCGTCAGCTCGTTCTGCGGGCCCTCGCGCACTCTGCCGAACATCTCGGAGCTCGAGGCCTGGTAGAAGCGCGCCTCCGGGCACGCCTCGCGGACCGCCTCCAACATGCGCGTGACGCTCACGCCGGTGAAGTCGGCGGTCAGCGTCGGCTGGACCCAGGAGAGCGCGACGAAGCTCATCGCGGCGAGGTTGTAGACCTCCTGCGGGCGTGCCGCGCGGAGCGTGTCGACGAGCGAGCGCTGGTCGAGCAGGTCGCCCTGGTGCAGGGTGATGCGGTCGCGCAGGTGCTCGATCCGGTCGAACTTCTCGGTCGACGCTCGCCGCACCATGCCGTGGACCTCGTACCCCTGGTCGAGCAGCAGCTCGGCGAGATAGGAGCCGTCCTGGCCGGTGATGCCGGTGATGAGCGCGCGCTTGGGAGATGACATGCGGCGTAGCCTAGGCAACGAGTCGGTCACGCGTCGGCCTGGCTAAGCTGCGGCGTGTGACAAGCCGGGGGTCGCAGGTTCTCGCGTTGCACGACCGTCTGCCCCTCAGACGGACCGGCAGACGTTCGCTGCGACTCGATCAGGCCTCAGAGCTCGGGCGGGGCGGCAACAACTTCGACCTGCTTCGGCTGCTGGGGGCCGGACTCGTGTTGTTCGCGCACTCCTTTGCGCTTGTCGGCGCCGCCGGGCCGTTTCACCCGCTGCGCGACAGCTGGGGCAGCCTCGGAGTGCTCATCTTCTTCTCGATCAGCGGCTTCCTGGTCGCGCGCAGCTGGTCGTTCGACCCACGACCGCTCTCGTTCGCCTTCAAACGGGCGTTGCGACTGTTGCCCGCGCTGATCGTCTCGCTGCTCCTGACGGCCCTGCTGCTCGGGCCGCTCGTCTCGACGCTGCCACTCCACCTCTACCTCGAGGACCCGGGGACGAAGGCGTTCGTCATCAACAACGCGACGATGCAGACGACGTATGGGCTGCCGGGCGTCTTCGCGGCGAACGTCTACCCCGCCGTGGTCAACGGGTCGCTGTGGACGTTGCCCCTCGAGGTGAAGGCCTACTGCCTGGTGGCCGTGCTCGGCCTCCTGGGGCTGTACGGGAGACGACGCCTGCTGATGCCGCTCGTCGGCCTCGTCGTCGCGCTCCTGTTGGTCGCGTCGATCCGCAACGCCCTCCCGCTGGGCAACCGCTTCACCGCGATGCTCGTCTACGTCCAGGCGGGTCCGGAGGCCCTCGCCAACGCGAAGGCCGGTGCCTACGACGCGTGGGCCCAGCCGTTCGCGGCCTTCGCGATCGGCGCGACGATGTTCTCGCTCGCGCGTTGGATCTCGCTGCGCTGGAGCATTGCCGCCCTGTTGACGGGCATCTGGATCGTCGCCGTCGCCAAGGGAGGGCACGTCCAGACGATCACGACCGCATGGATCGCTCCGTACGTGGTCCTGATCGTCGCGTACCGCACCGCTCACCTGTTCCGCCTGCCGGACCGCGTCGGCGACTACTCGTACGGCCTCTACATCTATGCGTTCCCGGTGCAGCAGACGATCTCCCACCTGCTGTCGCCGTCGAGCGGTTGGGTCATGCTGCTGCTCTCGGCGCCGATCACGTTGCTGTTCGCGATCGCCTCGTGGCACCTTGTCGAGGCGCCGGCGCTGACGCTCAAGCAGCGGCTCGTGCGGCCGCTGGCGGTCGCCAGCCACAAGGCGCTGCACCCGTCCGAGCGCACCGACCTCGACGCGACGCCGGTCGGCGACGTCTCGGCCGCCGAGCCCGCGCGCCCGTAGCCGGCGCCCTTCTAGACTGCATCGACGTGATCGTGCCTCCTCCCCCCGGCGTCATGCCCCAGGCCGCCGTGCTCGGCGTCCCGCTCGCGATCACCGACTACGAGGGCGCGCTCGACTGGATCGACGCCGCGATCGCGGCGGACGCGCGGGAGTACCTCTGCGTCGCCGCGGTGCACACAGTGATGGAGTCGCGCGACGACCCGGCGCTGCGAGCGGCCGTCGCGGGTGCCGCCTTCACGGTGCCCGACGGCCAGCCGCTCGCCTGGGCGCTCCGCAAGCTCGGGCACGACATCGACGCGCGCGTCTACGGCCCCGACCTGATGGCCCACTCGCTCGCCCGCGCGGCGGGCACCGGCCAGCGCCACTTCCTCTACGGCGGGCGTGACCGCGCGGCGCTCGACGCGCTCACCGAGAAGCTGCGGGAGCGCTTCCCGGGACTCCAGCTGGTGGGCGGCTACGCGCCCGTCTTCCGCGAGCTGTCCGAGCAGGAGAGGGACGCCATCGCGGCCGAGATCAACGCGGCCAGACCGGACGTCGTGTGGGTCGGGCTGGGCGTGCCGCGGCAGGAGAAGTGGATGGCGGCGATGCGCGGGCGCCTCGACGCGCCGATCCTGATCGGCGTCGGCGCCGCCTTCGACTTCCACGCCGGGCTCGTCCCGCAGGCGCCGCCGTGGATGCAGAAGCGCGGGCTCGAATGGCTCTTCCGCCTGATCCAGGAGCCGCGCCGCCTGTGGAAGCGCTACGCGAAGCACAACCCGCGGTTCGTCGTCGGGTTCGCCCGGCAGTGGGCGGCGCACCGTCGGCGCACGCGCCGATAGGGGCGGGTCGCCCGCTCGATGACGCGCGTCCTCGTGATCGGCGGCGCCGGGACGCTCGGCGCGGCGGTCGTCCGCCGGCTGCTGCCGGATCCCGCCTACGACCTCCGCGTCGCCGACGCGCGCCCGGCGCCGCAGTGGCTGCGCGAGGGCTGCGAGATCGACCGCTCCGCCCTCGCCGAGCCGGGGCGGGCGCGGGCGGCGCTCGACGGCTGCTCGCTCGTGATCGACCTCGCCGACCGCCGGGCGGCAGGGCCGTTCACGCGGATCGAGGCCGACGGCGGCGTGCGCGTCGCGGTCCTGCGGGCCGCGCTCGACCTCGGCGTCGAGCGCTTCGTCTACGTCTCCTCCGGCGCGGTGCTGGAGCGCGCGACCGCGTTCCCGACGACCGAGGCGCACCTCGCGGGCTGCGCGCCGCCGACCGCCGCCGACGGTTTCTCGCAGCTGGCCGGCGAGGTCGCGTGCCGGGCCGCCCACGCAGAGCGCGGTCTGCCATTCACGATCTGCCGCGCGTGCGACGCCTACGGGACGCAGGAGCCGTTCGACGCCGAGCGCGGGCTCGCGCGCGACCTGCCGGGGCTGGTGGCGCGCGCGCTCGCCGGGGAGCCGGCACCGATGGACGACGGGGCCGAGGACGACGACGGCCCGGGGAGCGGCGCGCTCACGCACGTGGACGACGTCGCCGAGGGGATCGTCGCCGCACTCGCAGCACCGGCGGCGCTCGGAGAGGACTTCAACCTCGCGGGGCCGGAGGAGCTGACCCGCGGCGAGCTGACGCGGCTCGTCTGGGAGCTGTGTGGCGACGCCGAGCACGCGGCGGCCGCCACCGCGCCGACGACGCCACCCCGCGCGGGCGCGCGGCGCTGGCCGTCGGCCGAGAAGGCCCGCGCCGTGCTCGGCTGGGAGGCACGCACGAGCGTGCGCGACGGGATCGCGCGGCTGGCTGCCTGGCAGCGCGCGCACGACCCCGTCGCCGCCCGCCGCTAGCGTGCCGCGCACGGCACCGCGCCCGGGTCGCGTTACCGTCTCGGAGCCCATGGAGTCCATCCCCGCCACGATCGTCGTCCCGACGCGCAATCGCGCCGACTATCTCGACGTCGCGCTCGCGTCGTTCGCGGCGCCCGTCGCCGCCGCCGGCGCCGAGGTCGTCGTCGTGCTCGACGGCCCCGACGCGGTCAGCGCCGCGGTCGCCGAGCGTCACGGCGCGCGCGTCGTCGCGCTGCCCCGCACGGCGGGCCCGAACGCCGCCCGCAACGCCGGCGTCGCGGCCGCTCGCGGCGAGCTGGTGATCTTCGTCGACGACGATGTCGCCGCCCCGCCGACGTGGCTTCCGGCACTGCTTTCGGCGGCCGCCACGACGCCCGAGCGCGACGTCTTCGGCGGCCCGATCCGCGCCCGCATCGAGCGCGCCCACGTCGGCCTGCTCGGCTTCTGCGGACGCGATAAGCCGCCGCTGACGACGCTCGACGCCGGCCCCGCCGACCGCGACGTGGAGGTCGTCTGGAGCGCGAACCTCGCGATCCGCCGCGCCACGCTCGCGTCGGTCGGCGGGTTCGACGAGGCGATCGCGGTCGGCGCCGGCGACGAGGAGGAGTGGCAGGAGCGCTACCGCGCGAGCGGCGGCCAGGTCCGCTACGTCGCCGCCGCCGGGCTCGACCACCGTCGCACCCGCGAGGACGCGTCGCTGCGCGCGTTCATGCGCGCCGCCCACCACCGCGGCCGCGCCGGACGCCGCAACGACGCGCGCAAGGGCGCGGTGCCGCCGCTGAGCGCCGAGCTGCGCGTGCTCGCCGGGTGCCTCTGGCACGTCGTGCGCCGCCGCTGCGCGAACGGCTTCGTGATGGCCGCGCACGCGACCGGGCGGATCCGCGAGGCGCTCGGGCGATGAGCGCGGACGCGGACGCGCCCCCGCCGCCGCGCTTCGACGCCGCCGGGGACGTGGTGGACGACTTCGCCTCGGGCGAGAGCGGGATCGTCGCCGGCGTGCGCCGGACGACCAGTACGGCGGTGCAGGACGCGCTCCTCGACGGGCTCGCGCTCGCGCGACTGGAGCCGTGGCGGCTCGCGCGCGCCGCCGCCTTCGCGCCGCCGCGCCGCCGCGTGCTGGCGCTCGGGATCGAGCGCGAGGACCGCGCGAACCTGATGGGCGCCGCGCGCGCCGAGCTGGCGCGCTCGCGCCACGACGTGGAGCTGGTCACGACGCCGGTCGGCGGTCGCGGCAAGTTCGAGAACCTCAACGCGCTGCTCGACGCGCATCCGTTGGAGGACCGCGACTGGCTGCTCGTGCTCGACGACGACGTGGCGCTGCCGCACGGCTTCCTCGACCGCTTCCTGTTCCTCGCCGAGCACTTCGACCTGCGGCTCGCACAGCCGGCGCACCGCCGCCGCTCGCACGCCGCCTGGCGGGTGACGCGGCGCCAGCCGCGCAGCGCCGTGCGGGAGACGCGCTACGTCGAGATCGGGCCGGTCAGCCTCTTCCACCGCTCGACGTTCGAGACGCTGCTGCCGTTCCCGGCGCTGCGCGCCGGCTGGGGACTCGACAACCACTGGGCCGCGCTGGCGCGCGAGCACGGCTGGCGGATCGGCGTCGTCGACGCGCTCCCGATCCGCCACATCTCGCGGCCGATCGCCGACTCCTACCGGCGCGCCGACGCGGTCGCCGAGTCGCGCGCGTTCCTCGCGGAGCGGCCGTACGTGACCGCCGCCGAGGCGCAGCGGACGGTCGCGAGGCACGCAAAGTGGTGAGGGACGAAGTGCAGCGAGCCGGAAGTCGCACGCCGCGCGGCGCGCCCGGCGAGGGCCGCGGGCGACTTCCAAGCGACGATCGCGACGGAGACGGCCGGAACCGTGCCACGGGAGAAGGCGCACGATGACCGTCTCTGTCGCGATCGTCGCCGAGTACTACCCTCGCGCCTCGGACCCCGTGCTCGGCGTCTGGGCGCACCGGCAGGCGCTTGCCGCGCGCGACGCCGGCGCCGAGGTGCGGGTGCTCGTCCTGCACCGGCCGCTGCCGCCGCTCGCGGCCGTCAGACGCGGCGACCTCGGCGCGCTGCGGGCCGCGTTGCGCCAGCCGCGCCACGCCCAGCTCGACGGGATCGAGGTCACCTACGTCCCCTACCTCTCCCCACCGCGACCCTGGAGCTACGGCGCCTGGGGCGCGTGGGCGGCGCCGGCGCTGCGCCGAGCGCTGACGCAGCTCCACGGGCGCTTCCCGTTCGACCTCGTGCACGCCCACTACGCGGTCCCCGCCGGCGATGCCGTGCGACGGGCGCTGCCGGGCGTCCCGCTCGTCGTCTCGGTCCACGGCGGCGACGTGCTCGCGACCGTCGCCCGCGGTCCCTACGCGCGCCGCGTCGTGGCGCGCACCTTCGGCCACGCGCGGCTCGTGCTGGCCAACTCGGCCGGGACCGAGGCGCGCTGCCTTCCGCTCGGCGCCCGTGCGACGGCGGTCGTCCACCTCGGCACCGACCTGCCGCCGGCGAGCGCCGGCGAGCGCAACGCCGACCACGCCCCCACCCTCGTGACGGTCGGCCACCTCGTCGCGCGCAAGCGCCACGCCGACGTGCTGGAGGCCCTCGCCCTGCTCGCCCCCACGCATCCACGGCTGCGCTGGGAGGTCGTCGGCGACGGCCCCGAGCGGGAGCCGCTGCGCGCGCTCGCACAGCGGCTCGGCGTCGCCGAACGGGTCACGTTCCTCGGGCAGCTGGAGCCGCGCGCGGCGCGTGAGCGCGCCTGGGCCGGCGACCTGTTCGTGCTGCCGAGCGTCGACGAGGCGTTCGGCGTCGCCTATGTCGAGGCGATGGCCGGCTCCGTTCCCGCGATCGGCTGCGCGGGCGAGGACGGCCCCGAGGAGATCGCCGCCGCCGGCGGCGGGCTCGTGCGCGTCGCCCGCCGCGACCCAGCGGCGCTGGCGGCGACGCTCGAGCGCCTGCTCGGCGATCCGGCCGAGCGCGCGCGGCTCGGCGCGGAGGCGCGCGCGACGGTGGAGCGGGCGTTCACGTGGGAGCGCTGCGGCGTCGCGATGGTCGCCGCCTACGAGCGCGCGGTCGCCTGACGCGGAGGCCCGCGTCAGATTTCGCGGGGGCTGGTTTATTGGTGAGGACCGCATGGGTACCCGACCGGCAGACGTTGCCCGCGGCCCGGCGCGCTCGGGGCGGGAGACGTCTGATGCCGCGCTGGTCCTGGTCGACGAGAGCCACCCCTGGTCCCGGGCTCACGTCGCCGGCACGGCATCGCTCCGGCGCGGCGGGAGGGGAGCGCGGGCTCCCCTCCCGCGCCGGTCTGGGATCGCGCGACGGTCGCACGCAACTTCCCGCCCGCGATCCCGTTCCAGGAGGCGAGCGCGTCGCCGGTCCCTTGCTAGCGTTGGGGTCTTCGGCGAGGCCGCTCGCGTCGAATCTCCCTCATGCGCAGGCTCTTCCTCCCCATCGCGATCCTCCTCGCCGCGCTCGCGGCCGTGCTGCCGGCGACCGCCGGCGCGGTCTCGTCGAGCACGATCTACACCGACTGCTCGCACTCCTCGACGGGCCTCTTGATCGGCACGTACCCGAAGTCGGCGCTGAAGAAGGCGCTCGACAGCATGCCGACCGACATCTCGGAGTACAGCGGCTGCTACGACGCGATCAAGCAGGCGCTGCTCGGCGCCAGCGCCGCGAGAGCGCACAGCACGACCGGCTCCAGCGGCCCCAACGCCAGCAGCCCCACCAGCGGCGGCTCCGGCGGGAGCAGCGCCGGCGGTGGCAGCGCGGGCGCGCCGACGACGAGCGGCGGCAGCACCGGCGGCTCGGCGGGCGGCACGTCGAGCACCCCCGCGAACCCGTCGGGCGCGCTCGACAGCGCCGGCTCGGCCGGCACGAGTGCCGCGGCGGCCGCCGCGGCCGCGACGCCCGCGCAGCAGCACGTCGGCACGAACGCGCCCGTCAAGCTCGCCGGCGCCGAGATCAGCCCGGGCACGCTTCCCGCGATCACGCGCGACGGCCACGCCCTCCCGACCGCCGTGATCGTCTTCCTCGCCCTGCTCGGCGCCGGCGGACTGGCGATCGCGGGCTCGACCCTCGGGCGACGTGTCCTCGCTCGCCGCAGACCCTAGGCCGGAGCCGGCGGAGGCGAGGGCGACACCGCCCGCCCGCCCGCTCCTCCGCTGGCTCGGCGCCCATCCCGACCCCCCGATCGCCGTCGCGCTCGCGGCGCTGCTGCTCGGGGCCGTCTTCGTCGCGCGCGGCTTCACCGCCGACAACGGCCCGGTCGGGCGCCTCACGACGACCGAGATCGCCGTCACGCTGCTCGGCGAGCTCGCCGCGACGGTCGCGGCGCTCGTGGCCCCGACCGGCCGGCGGCTGTGGGGCGGCGTCACCGTCCTGCTGCTGGCCGCGCTGACCGCCTACACGGCGCTCTCGATCATCTGGGCGATCGAGCCCGCGGGCGCGTGGGACGAGGCGAACCTCGCGCTCAGCTACTTCGCCGCGTTCGCGGGCGCCGCCGCGCTCGTGCGCGTCGCGCCGGCGCGCTGGAGAGCGCTGCTCGGCGCGCTCGTCCTGACGGCGGTCGTCGTCTCCGCCTACTCGCTGCTGACGAAGGTCTACCCGTCGATCGTCGCGGCCGCCTCCTACGCGCGCCTGCGGGCGCCGTTCGACTACTGGAACGCGGTCGGGCTGATGGCGGTGCTGGGGATCCCCGGCTGCCTCTGGCTCGGCGCGCGTCGCGACGGCCACCCCGTGCTCGGCGCGCTCGCGGTGCCGGGGCTCGGCGTGCTGCTGACGGCGGTCGTGCTGTCGGTCGGCCGCGGGGCGCTGCTGGCGACGCTGTTCGTGCTCGTGCTGTGGTTCGCGGCCGTGCCGCTGCGACTGCGCAGCGCCGCGGTGCTCGCGACCGCGGGCGCCGGCGCGGCGATCGTGTCCGTCTGGGCGCTCTCGAACGACGCGCTGTCGAAGGACGGGGTCCCACAGGCGATCGCCGCGCGCGCCGGGCACAACCTCGGGCTGCTGCTGGTGGCGATGGTGATCGTCTTGGCGGTCGCGGGCCTGTTCCTCTCCTTCGCGATGGCGCGCTCGGCGATCCCGCCGCTGGGCCGGCGCCGGCTGGGGACGCTCGTGCTCGTGCTGGTCGCGCTCGTGCCGCTCGCGGGGATCGCCAGACTGGCGACCTCGGATCGTGGCCTGACGGGCTCGATCTCGCACGGCTGGCGGCAGCTGACCGATCCCAACGCGGTGCAGCCGGGCAACGACCCGAGCCGGATCGCGTCGGTCGGGAGCGTCCGCGCGCGCTACTGGAACGACGCCATCACGGTCGGGAAGCGGGCGCCGTGGACCGGCGTCGGCGCGAACGGCTACGCGACCGCACGCGACGCGCTGCAGCCGACGCAGCTGCGGGTGACGCACGCGCACGGCTACGTGGCGCAGACGTTCGCCGACCTCGGCCTGATCGGGCTCGGCCTCAACGCCCTCGTGCTGGTCGCCTGGCTCGTCGCCGCCGGACGGGCGACCGCCCTGCGACGACCGCGATGGCTGCGCTGGCCGCGGACGTGGGCGATCCCGGGGCCGTGGGGCCGTCCGGCCGCGTCTGCCGCGCCAGCCGCCGCCGCGCCCGCCACCTACGCCCCGGCCCTCGGCGCGGGGACGCCCGCGGCCGCCGCGTACACGCCCGCGCCCGCCGCGTATGCGCCCGCCCCCGCGTACGCGCCGGCCCTCGCCGCACCGGCCGCCCACGCGCCGGCCCTCGCCACCCCGGCCCCCATCCCCGAGGCGACTCCCGAGCGGATCGGCCTGATGGCCCTCGCGATCACCGCGCTCGCGTTCTGCTTCCACTCGGCGATCGACTGGACCTACTACATCCCCGGCGACGCGCTGGTCGCCTGCCTCGCCGCGGGCTGGGTGGCGGGCCGTGGCCCGCTCGCCGACGTGCCGCCGGCCGGGCGACTGCCGCGCGGCTGGCGGATCGATCTGACACGCCTCGCGGTCGCCGTCACCGTGCTCGCCGCCGGCCTCGCGGCCGCGTGGGTCATCTATCAGCCGCAGCGCTCCGCGAACGCGAGCGGCGCGTCACTCGACGCGCTCTTCGACGGCCACGACGCGGCCGCCGTCAAGCTCGCCCAGAAGGCAGCGGACATCAATCCGCTGTCGGTCGACCCGCTCGAGAGCCTCGCCTCCGCGCAGCAGGCGCAGAACCAGCCGGCTGCCGCGCTGGGGACGCTCGAACGCGCCGTCAGACTGCAGCTGGCGAACCCCGAGCCCTGGCTCCAGCTCGGCACGCTCCAGCTCCAGCAGGGCCAGGCGAGAGACGCGGTCACGACGCTCGCGGCCGCGCTCTACCTCGACCCCAGATCGCCGATCGCGCAGGACGAGTACGACAGAGCGCTCGCGGTCGCCAGCGGCGGCTAGCGGCGGCAGGCAAGAGAACGCCGCCGCGCCAGGCGCGCTGTGCCACTTCCCGGTTGATCACGACGGGCCGTCATCCATAGTTTTGCGAGTATTACGCCACTTCTATGTTGCAATTCGCGCCAAGAGTTGATGAACTGATCACATGACCCGCCTGCATCGGGAGCTTCTTGCCGACCTGACGGACCAGATCGTGGGCGGACAGCTCGCACCAGGGACGAGACTCCCGCGCGAGCTCGACTTGACGGTCGAGTACGACGTCAGCCGGGGGATCGTGCGCGAGGGCCTGCGGGCGCTGGAGGAGCGCGGCCTGATCGAGGTCAAGCACGGCCGCGGCGCGACCGTTCGCGACCCCGGCGACTGGAACGTGCTCGATCCCGACGTCGCGATCGCGTTCGGGAAGAGCGGTGGCGGCCACCTCCCGGCAGACGCGCTCGCGTGTCTCCCGTTTCTGGAAACGCCGGCGTCTGGCGAGGCCGCGACCGCCGCCACGGCCGCGGATCTCGACGCGATGCGCCGCGAGCTGGAGGCGATGCGCGACGCCGGCGAGAACAGCGCGCGCCACCGCGACGCCCGCATCGGCTTCCACCGCATCCTCCTGCGCACCGCCCGCAACCCGATGCTGACCGCGATCGGCGAGCGCCTGCACCAGACGATCCCGGACGTCGCGAGCGACGCCCACGCCTCCGACCTGAGCGCCCACCAGCGGATCTACGACGCGATCGAGCGCCACGACCCGAGCGCGGCACGCGATGCGATGGACGCCTACCTCAGCGGACTCGGGGCACGACTCGGCGACGTCAAGGCGCGACGACGTTGAATCGACGCGGCGCGTCGCGCTAGAACGCCCCGCGTCTCGTCAGCACGGCCGGGATCGTGCGCAGCAGGATCACGAGGTCGAGCGCGACCGACCAGCGCTCGAGGTAGAGGAAGTCGAGCCGCACGAGGTCGTCGAAGTCGAGGTCGGAGCGTCCCGAGACCTGCCACAGGCCGGTGATGCCGGGGAGCACGAGGTAGCGCTTCTTGTGCCACTGCTCGAGTCTCTCGAAGTCCCGTAGCGGCAGCGGACGCGGCCCGACCAGCGACATCTCGCCGCGCAGCACGTTGATCAGCTGCGGCAGCTCGTCGAACGAGAAGCGCCGGAGGAGGCGGCCGACGGTCGTCAGGCGCGGGTCGTCGCGGATCTTGAAGAGCGCGCCGTCGGCCTCGTTCATCGCCTCCAGGTCCTCCTGCACCTGCTCCGCGTCGTCGTGCATCGTGCGGAACTTGAGGCAGTCGAACGGCAGGCCGCCCATGCCGGGACGGATCGAGCGGTAGAGGATCGGCCCGCGCGAGGTGAAGCGCACCGCGAGCGCGATCACGATCAGCAGCGGCGACAGCAGGAACATGATGAGCGACGCGCCGACGAGGTCGAACGCGCGCTTGAGCGCGTAGTCGATCCCCTCGAAGACGGGCGGGCGGAGCGTGAAGAGCGGGACCGACTGACCCGGCACGAACTCGGCGCGCTGTACCAGGATCTCCATCGTCGAGGGCGCGATGTGGACGTCGACGCCGCGGCGGTGGCAGAGGTCGACCAGCTCGACCGCCTGCTCCTGCGGGAAGTCGGGATCGGCGATGATCACCTCGCCGACGCGGTCGCGGTCGAGCACCTCGCCCAGCTCCGCGAGCGTGCCGAGCGAGCGCAGGCCGTTGTCGGGACGGGGCGTCAGCGAGATGTAGCCGACCGCCTCGACCTCCGCGCCGGGCGAGGCGGCAAGCGCGTGCGCGACCGCGTCGATGTGCTTGCCGGAGCCGACCAGCAGCGCGCGGCGGCGGTAGCCGGCCTTGCTCAGCAGCCAGCCCGTCACCTGCGTGTGCGTCCACCGCAGCGACGAGATGTAGACGATCGCGAAGCCGAGCGAGGCGTAGAAAATGTAGAAGCTCTGGTAGTGCTGGCCGCTGGCGATCGCGAAGATCACGGCGACGACCATCACCTGGAAGAGCGAGCCGACGATCCGCGTCAGGCCCGGCCGGCGCGGGCGATCGGCGTACAGGTCCGAGCGGGCGAACAGCAGCACCGTCACGAGGACCGCGAACGCGAGCGAGTCGCGCGTCTGCCCGGAGGCGAGGTGGACGCTGTGGCTGAAGGCGCCGTTGTCCTTGATCACGGCCTTCAGCAGCAGCGCCGTGAAGAGGGCGAGCCAGACGCCCGCGAAGTCGATCGCCAGCAGCGACGCGATCCGCAGCAGTCTGCGGAGCGTCTCGAGGCGCAGAAGGAACGACAGGACTGGCGGTCGCTTGCGTCGGACATCGCGCTCGGGCAGGACCGCCACCGCTACTCCAGGCTTCTTCTGTTCGTAGTTCAGGGCGCCGTTCGCCACTGTTTCGTGCACCTCCAGCACTACAACGCTAGCGCCGGCCGGATGTTCCGTACTTTCTCGGCCGGGCTGCACGTTCCTGTGCGCTCAGAGGGCGCTGCCGACCAACGTCTCGGCGCCGGCCTCGTCGATCGTGCGGCGCAGGCCGTCGCGCAGCTCGACCTCGGGCGCCCACGCGAGCAGCTCTCTCGCGAGCGTGATGTCCGGCTGGCGGACCTGCGGGTCGTCGGTCGGGAGCGGCTCGAAGACGATCTCGGAGCGCGACCCGGTCGCCTCGATCACGGCCGTCGCGAGCTCCAGCAGCGTGAACTCGTTCGGGTTGCCGACGTTGACGGGGAAGTGGTGGCCCGACTCGGAGAGGGCGATCATCCCCCGGATCAGGTCGCTGACGAAGCAGAACGAGCGCGTCTGCTCGCCGCTGCCGAAGACCGTGATCGGCTGGTCCTGCAGCGCCTGGCGCAGGAAGGTCGGGATCGCGCGGCCGTCGTGCGGGCGCATCCGCGGCCCGTAGGTGTTGAAGATGCGGATGATCGAGGTGTCGACGCCCTGCTGGCGGTGGTAGGCCATCGTCAGCGCCTCGGCGTAGCGCTTCGCCTCGTCGTA
>JAATFK010000118.1 GCA_015655225.1 Solirubrobacterales bacterium
CGAGCGGCAGCGGCGGCTGGGCCGTCGGGGGCGTGACCGGCTCCGGACTCGGCGGCAGCTCGACGACGACCGCGCAGACGGCGAACGTGTCGCGCTACGGCGACAGCGCGGCTCCTCCGCTCGGCAATCCCGCTCCGACCCCGATCGCGCTGCCGACCGGCGCGGCGACGTTCGCCGTCGGCGGCGGGGCGTCGTGCGCGAACGCCTGTGCCGACGCGGCGAACCTCGCGATCGGCCCGGACACGTGGCTCGCGTCCGCGATCGCGACGTCGAGCCGGATCTCCGGCCTGCGCGGCTTCCTCTACACGGGCGATCGGCTCGCGCCGGCGGCGGACACGCTCGGCTCCGACGCGTTCGAGCGCGAGCTCGCTCGCTATTCCGCGGTCCTGGGCAGTGGCGGAGCGCTGCCCGTGCACGCGGCGATCTCCCCGACCGACGTTCCGTCCGGTGGCGGGCCGCAGGCGTTCGAGAGCACGCTCAACGGCTTCGCTCCCACCGCGGTCGTTCCGGCGGGAACGCCGGCGCCGCCCGCGGGAAGCGCGGCCTACGCGTTCGACTCGAATGGACCGGAGGGGAACGTGCGCGTGATCGTGCTCGACTACTCCTCGCTGTCGCTCTCCGCGACCGGGCCGAGCGCGGGCACCTGCACGAGCCCGGCGGTCGCCCCGGCGACGCAGCTCGACTGGCTCTGTGCGCAGCTCAATGTCGCCAAGGGCGCCGGCATCCCCGCGATCGTGATGGGGAACGCCGACATCGTCAGCTCGACCGCGACGAATGGAGCGAGAGACGGCACGACAGTGCAGCAGGCGTTGCTGTCCCATGGCGCCTCCGCCTACCTGTTCGAGAGCGACGAGCAGAACGTCCAGTACACGCTCGGCAGCGGCGCGCAGACGATGCCCGTCTTCGGGACCGGCACGCTCGGCTACGTCACGCCGTTGACCGGCGCCCGCGCGACGTCGTTCCTCGGCGACAGCGGCTTCCTGCTCGTGAGCGTGAGCGCCGCGCAGCGCAACCGCGCGACGAACGTCGCGCCGGTGGGCGCGACGCTGTCGCCCAACACCGGGTCGCTGGCGATCGACGCGACCAACGGCGTCCTCCTGCCCCGCAGCTCCGTCGCGCTCTTCGAGGGCCTCGCGCGCCGGCCGCTCGGGGGCTCGCGCGTCCAGCAGCAGGGCGGCACCGGCGTGCTCGTCGACCCCGACCCGTATGTGACGATCCCCGATCCGTGCCTCGGGACGGCGTGCTCGCAGCGGGTGCCGACCGCGTACAGCTTCAGCTCCTCGAATCCGGACATCGGAAACTTCGTCGCGCACGACCCGAACTCGACGAACGCGCGCGCCGTGCTGCAGGGCGCCGACGGCAAGCCCACGCCCGATCCGACGTCCGGCCTCTTCTGCGCCTTCAACCCGGGCACCACGATCGTGACGCTCACCACCGGCGGCATGAGCTACTCGCAGCAGGTCACCGTGCGGGGCGGGAGCGTCGAGCAGCCGTGCGGAACCGTGCCGCTCACGAATCCGCCGTCGCCGACAGGGCAGACGATCAGCGCGACGATCGCGCCGCTTCCCGGCGCGACGGAGCCGCGACAGCCGACGCCGCACACCACCTCGCCCGGCATCAAGCTCGGCGTCGCGCCTCCTCCTCCGCCGCCGCCTCCGACGCCGATTCCGCCGGTGCACGTGGCGAAGCCGAAGCCGAAGCCGCCCAAGAAGCACAAGCCCGTGACGATCCCGCCCGCGACCTACGTCGCGCCGTTCGCCGCCGCCCTGGTGCCGCTGCCGGTCCGTGCCGCCGTGCCGCCGCCGCCGCCGACGGCGGCCCGCCCGACGCCCCCCTCGGGGACCTCGCAGGTGACGGCCCAGTCTCCCGTCTCTCAGACGGTCGGGGCGCCCGAGGAGAAGCGGGAGGAGGAGGCGGCAACCGAGCTGACGCACAACATGGCCGCGTACGACCCCGACCATCGCACCCAGCTGCCGTGGGGGCCGATCGCGCTGCTGCTCGTGCTCGCGGCGGGCGGGGCCGGCGCGAGCCTGCGCAGCGGCCGCCGTGGGCGCCGCTCACTCGCGTACGTGACCATCACGACGTCGCGGTCGTCGGGACGGCGCCGATGACCGACGTGCGGCCGGCGACGCGAATCGTGTTTACGACTCGTAACGATGGCCGATGGATGACCCTGTCCGGCCGCCAAACAACGTTAAACCTCACCATAAGGGTGTTGTTTACGAATGAATCACATCGACTCCCGTTCGTCGGTTTACGGTCGTTGAGCCTCGGTCAAGGGGCCGGGGATCACCGTCGAACGCCCCTCATGGGGCAAAAGGGGAAACGCATGTCGAATTGGAGCAGTCGCCTGCGCCGGAGCGGTCTCGCGCTCGGCGTCGGCGCGCTGGCACTCGGCGCCACTGCTGGAACCGCACTCGCCGCGGGCACGGCGATCACGGGTTCGGGCTCGTCGCTGCAGGCACTCGCGCAGTCGCAGACCAGCCCGAGAGGCTGGGACCTGGACTGGACGACGAAGTCGAGCCTGACCGGTGAGTCGGCGACGTACACGTCGAGCTCGAGCGGCGCGGGCCTTGCTCGCTTCGCGCTCACCAGCCCGGCGACGTCGCTGCCGAGTGGTGCGCTGGAGGCGTTCGTCGGCACGGACGATCCGCCGAACTCCACGCTGATCGCAAACTCGAGAAGCGCCAGTGGGACGACGCCGGTGACGGTTCCGGTCGCCTCGGCGCCGGTCGCGATCCTGGTCAGCCTGCCGACGACGCTGACGACCACGTCGACGTCGATCAGACTGACGAACGTCCTGCTTGCGCAGGCGTACAGCGGCAACGTCGCCGCGGCGGGTGGCTTTGCGAGAAACACGTGGGGCGCGCTCCTCACGACGGCTGGCGCCACCGGCGTCACCGACTCGAACTCCAGCGACCTGATTGGCGTCGAGGTCCGCGCCGGCACGTCCGGCACGACCGAGACGGTCCAGAAGTACCTCAACAGAATTGATCCGACCGACTTCACGGTCACGGACGGTTCTGACACGTGGCCGACCGGCACGAACCTCGTCGGCGTCGCCAACAACGGCGGCGGCGCGGAGGTCCTGGCGGTCGCCAGCACCCCCGGCACGATCGGTTACGCGAACCTCGCGGATGCGGTCTCGACGACGAATGGCCCGTTCAGCCACACGCTCACGGCGAGCAGACAGGGCACTGGCAGACAGAGAATCGCCTACGCGCTGATTCAGAACAACGGCACGGCTGTGAGCAGCCCGGCGCCGACGTACGCCGATCCGATTGATCCGGTGATCGGTGGCGCGAACGCGAGAGCTGGTTCGTCCGGCTCCTGGTCTGGCTTCCCGACGGGCACGCTCACGGCTGCGACGTCGTGGGATGGCACGACCGCGAACAACAACGCGGTCGGCTCCGAGACCGAGAGTGGCGTGACCGTTCAGCGCTACCCGATCCAGGCGCCGACGTATGACATCGGCTGGGACGACTACACCGTGTCGGGCCTGAGCACCCACTACGCCAATCAGACGAACACCGATCAGACGGCGAGAGACTTCTTCGCCTACCTGGTCGACGGGACCGGCTTTGCCAGCAACGGCGGCCAGACCCTGCTGAACCCGACCGGCACCAACCTCATCTACTACACCGCGCTGCCGAGCACGATTCTCGCGCTCGCCCAGCAGGAGGCCGCTTTCGTCGGCTAGCAGAACGAAACACCGGTGCCGTCCGCACGACGGCGCTTCCGCATCCCGGCTCGTCCCTCGGTTCCCCGCTTCGGTGTGGAACCGAGGGCGGGCTCCGGGCTGCGGCCTTGGCGGCGTCCCGTTTCTCGGGGCGCCGCCAAGGCCGTTGTCCATGTCCCCCCAAGAAGAGGAACTCCCCTTGCGTGACCGGATGGCAGTGCATTTAAGGATCTTCGCCCGCACTGCGGGCTCCAGCCGCCGGCGCCTTGCGCGCCCGGCGGCGTTGCTGCTCGCGCTTGCGCTGGCCGCCGTGCTGGCGCCCGCGGTCGCCTCGGCGGCGACGCCGACCTACAGCGAGGCCCACCGCTTCGGCAGCTTCGACAGCACCTGGTATGACGGCGGCGCCTTTGACGGACAGGGGGCAGGCGGGCCGGAGACGGCGCCGGCGCCCGGCAAGTTCGTGCAGCCGGCCGCGTTCGCGGTCGACACGAACGACGCCACCGCGCCGGACGGCACGGCCGTCTACGTCCTCGACCGGACCGGTCCCGAGCCCTCGACCCTGGCGCCGGGGACCCCGAGCCAGTGGCGGCTGCAGAAGCTCAGCGACACCGGCGCCGTGCTCGGCGTCGCCAGCTTCGCGCTCAACGAGGACGTCAGCCAGCAGCTCTCCTTCGGTCCCGTCAGCGCGATCGCCGTCGACCACCAGTCCGGCGCCCCCGCCGGCACCGTCTACCTGCTCGTGCGCTCGGGGGATCAGAGCCTGGCGCAGGAGGTGATCGCGTTCTCGACGGCGACGACGACGCCCGGGAAGCTCGACTCCCCCGCTGGCCTGCCGGCCGACACGCTGACGACCCCGACGGACGGGTCGAACCCGGCTGGCCTGCTCAGCACCGCGGCGCAGCTCGACGTCGATCCCAACCTCGGCTACCCGAGCGGGCTCGCAATCGCCGGGACGGGCGCCGGCCGCGCTCTCGCGATCTCCGGCAGAGCCGGCTTCCTCGCCGGCCCCGCCGCCGTCGACACCGTCGCGCTGACCGCCTCCGGCGGCGTGCAGGTCGGCGACGTGGTCGACACCTGGAGCAGCGACAGCCTCGCGAGCGATCCGAATGCGCCGGCCTCGATCGCGCGTCGCGGCGTGACCGACAACGGACTCTCAAGCGCTCCCGACGGCAGTCTCACGGTGCTGCTCTCGAACGGGCTGTCGGGGGGCACCTCCGATGACGCCGACGTCATCAAGCTCAATCCGACGCTGTCGACGGCGACGATCCTCGCGTCGGCCTTCAACAACTTGTTCAGCGCAACCAACGCAAGCGCGGATCTCAACGCGCAGTGGGCTGCGATCTCGCTGCCGACGCCGGGCTCACCGGCGCCCGGCTCGCAGGTCGTGCCGCTGTCAGACGGTCACTACGCCGCGCTCTTCCTGCCGAGCCTTGCGAACTTCGCGTGGCACGCGGGCAGTGTCAGCGGCGCGACCTACACGCCGTCGAACTATGGCATCCGGCTGCTCGGAGCCGAGAGCGCACCCGGCCAGGCGTGGGACGGGACGCTCTCGAACCCGGACCCGCCGGTCAGCTCGATCCTCAACACGCTCGGCAACACCAGCGGCGTCGGGGCATGCGCGATCTCGCTGCAGACCCAGCAGGGGGCAGGAGGGTCCAGCATCGGCCTCGCGGCCGGTAAGGACGGCGCCGTCTGGGTGCTCATCGGAGGCCAGGAGCCCGGCAATGACGTGCCGGAGGCGCTCACGGGCAGCCGGCGGCTGATCGAGCTCACGCCCGGCAGCACGTCGCAGGCATGCAGCCAGCCGTCGGCGACCAGCACGTTCGGGGCGAGCGTCGGCGGCAGACCCGTCGATGCGAGCGGCCCGATCACCGTGCCGCTCGGCACGACGGTCGACTTCGACGGGTCGGCGCTCGACTACGGCGGCGGGACGGTCTCGCAGTATCAGTGGGACTTCGACGGCAACACGTCTAACGGCTACGACGTCACCAACACGGCGACGGAGAACGGCCCCACGCCGCTTGCGACGGCGAGCCACCAGTTCACGACGCCGGGGCCGCAGACGGTCAGCTTCCAGGAGACCGGCGACTTCGGCGTCGTCCAGCGCACCGCG
>JAATFK010000415.1 GCA_015655225.1 Solirubrobacterales bacterium
CCCGACGGGTCGGGCCCGTACTGGTCGAGCGTCTCCAGCACCGTGGCCGGGAAGTCGGGCCGGCGCAGCTGGCGCGGCGAGACGTTCACGTGCACGTGTGGCGACAGCCCCTCCTCCTGCCACGCCCGCAGCTGCGCGCAGACGGCGTGCAGCACCCAGCCGCCGATCGCCTCGATCAGCCCGGCGTCCTCCGCCAGCGGGATGAAGTCGTTCGGCCCGATCAGCCCCCGCTCGGCGTCCTGCCAGCGCACGAGCGCCTCGAACGCCCGCAGCTCCCCGCTCGCCATGTCCACGATCGGCTGATAGTGCACGACGAAGTCGTCCTGCTGCAGCGCCTTGCGCAGCTTGCTCGTCAGCGACAGCCGCGCGAGCGTGTGCCGCGAGCCTCCGCCGTAGCTCGCGATCCCGCCCCGCCCGGCCTGCTTCACGTCGTACATCGCGGCGTCGGAGTGGCGCAGCAGCTGGTCGGCGTCCGCCGCGTCCTCCGGGTAGATCGAGATCCCGATGCTGACCCCCACCTCGAACTCCGCCTCGGCGATGTGGAACGACTCCAGCAGCGCCGCCTCGACCTGCTTGGCGACGCTCTCGGCGCTCCCGAGCGGATCGTCGTCGAGGTCGGTCAGCAGGATCAGGAACTCGTCGCCGCCCTGGCGCGCGAGCAGGTCGCTGCTGCGCACGACGCCCCTCAGCCGCAGCGCGATCCGCCGCAGCAGTTCGTCCCCGGCCGCGTGCCCGAGGCTGTCGTTGACCGCCTTGAAGTCGTCGAGGTCGATGTAGAGGAGCGCGACCGCCCGCTTCGTCCGCCGCGCCCGCGCCAGCGCGAGCGCCAGATGCTCGTCCAGCAGCGCCCGGTTCGGCAGCCGCGTGAGGCTGTCGTGGTAGGCGAGGAACGCGATCTGCTCCTGCGCTCTGCGCGACTCGGTGATGTCGCGCATCGACGCGACGGCCGCGTACGGCGTCGCCTCGCCGTCGCGGATCAGCGGATGGCTGCTGACCGAGATCCACAGCTGCGCGCCGTCGTCGCGCTCGACGTGCAGGCTCACCTCCCGCTGCGGGACCCCCGTCCGCAGCGCCACCGCCGACGGCGCGTTCTCCGGCGTCACCGGCGAGCCGTCCTCGAACGTCATCCGAATCGGCCGCTCCTCCGGCCCCAGCAGCAGCATGTCCTGCTGCGTCACGCCGTAGATCCGCGCCGCCGCCTCGTTGCAGGAGATGATCCAGCCGTCGGGCCGGTAGACGATCAGCCCCTCCTCCAACGCGGCGATCACCCCGCGGTTGCGCCGCTCGCTCTCGGCCAGCGCCGCCTCCGCCGTCCGCGTCGCGGTCACGTCGGTGATGATCCCCTGCGTCAGCTTCGGCTCGCCGTGCTCGTCGCGGATCACGGTGTCGCGCTCCCACACCCAGACGATCCGCCCGTCGGCCGCGACGAGCCGGTACTCCGCGTCTATCGAGCGCTGCTCGTGGAACGCCGCCCGCGTCTCCGCCATCACCCGCTCGCGGTCGTGCGGGTGGATCAGGTCCTCCCACAGCGTCGTGCGCCCGAGCAGGTCGGCGGCCGGGCGGCCGAGCAGCCGCTCGACCTGCGGGCTGACGTACAGCAGCGTCCCCAGCTCGTCCCAGTCGCTGATGTAGGTGACCGCCGGGATCGTCTCGATCAGCGTCCGGTAGCGCGCCTCGGCCTCCGCCAGCTCGGCCGCCGCGCTCACGCGCGCGGTCTCGTCGCGCTGGATCCCGATGTAGCGCCGCACGACGCCGGTGTCGTCGTGCACCGGCATCAGGAAGACCTCGTTCCAGAACGGCGAGCCGTCGCGGCGGTAGTTGCGCACCGTCACCCAGCACTCCTCGCCCGCCCGCAGCGCGTCGGTCATCTCGGCGACCGTCGCGGCGTCGGTCTCGGGTCCCTGGAGCAGGCTCAGGCTCCGTCCGATCACCTCCTCCGCGCGGTAGCCGGTGAGCTGCTCGAACGCCTCGTTCACATACGAGACGGGCCAGCCGCGCGGCTCCGCCTCGGCGATCACGATCCCGTTGTTGGTCGCCGCCAGCGCCCGCTCGTGCAGGTCGAGCAGTGCCGCCCCGCGGCGGTAGCGCAGGTGCAGCGCGATCTGGCTCGCGAGCGCCGCCACGTCGGCCACGAGCCGCCCGTCGGCCTGCGTGCCGTCCGGCAGCCGCAGCTCGATCACGCCCTCGCAGAGGTCTCCCGCGACCAGTGGGATCGCCAGCGTCGCGCCCTCCGCCAGCGTCGCCCGCACGCCGGCCGCGCGGCCCGCGACGCCCTCGCCGGTGGCCAGCCGCTCCGGCGCCTCCAGCTCCCCGCGCGTCGCCCGGCGGTGCAGCTCCCCGCCGCGGCTCGCCAGCTCCCACGCGACCCCGCCGCGCGCCTCGAACAGCGTCGCCATCACGTCGAGCGCGGAGGACAGCAGCCGCTCGGGCGGCAGCTCGGCCGCGAGCCGGTCGGCGATCGCCCGCTGCGCCGCGAGCAGCCTCCGCGCGCGACGGGCGGCGCGACGGTCCTCGGCGTTGGCGCGCTCGCGCGCGAGCGCCTCGGGCAACCGCCCCGCGCTCGCCTCGTGCGCGAGCCGGACCGGCGGCAGCGTCGCCTCCTCGGCGGTCAGCACGAGCGCCACGTCGGCACGCTCGGCGACCTCCGCGACGAGCGCCAGCTGCGCCGCGTCGGCGAGCCCGCAGACGATCGCGTCCACGTCGCCGGCGGCGACCGTGGCGGCCAGCTCCCCGAGCGCGTCGGCCGTCACGATCGCGACCTCGTGACCGGTCTCGCCGAGCGCGTCGAGCAGCCCGGCGGCAGCCTGTGGATCTCTGTGGACGACGAGCGTTCGCATGGTGGACGGACTTCGACCGACGTCCGGGGCAGAGCTTGAAAGCTACTCCAAATCCCGCTCTGTTCCTGCTTCTTCGGACATTTGTCGCTGACTCACGGTGAACCAGATCAGCCCGGCGAGCGTAAGCAAACCGGCGAGCCAGAAGTTCAGCCGCAGGCCGAGGATGTGGTGGGACGGATCGACCCGCAGCAGCTCCTCGAAGATGCGAAAGCCGGAGTACCCGGTGACGTAGAGCGCGAAGATTCCCGGCGGCCGGATCTCCCGCACGCGGCCGAGGCGGTCGAGCGCGAACGCGAGCGAGAAGTCCCAGATCAGCTCGTAGAGGAAGGTCGGCTGGAAGGTCGTGTCGTGCAGGTACGCGGCCGGACGGTGCTCCGGCGAGATCTCCAGCCCCCACGGCAGTGAGGTCGGCCCGCCGAACAGCTCCTGGTTGAAGTAGTTGCCGATCCGCCCGATCCCCTGCGCGACCAGCAGCCCCGGCGCGACCGCGTCGAGGAACAGCGGCACGTCGACCTGCCGGCGCCGCAGCACCCAGATCCCGCCGAGCGCCCCGCCGAGGATCCCGCCCCACACCCCGAGGCCGCCGTCCCAGACCGAGAGCGCCCCGATCAGCGTGTGCTTCCACTGGTCGTAGCTCGTGATCAGGAAGTAGATCCGCCCGCCGACGAGGCCGGCCGGGAAGCCGACGATCGCGACGCTCTGGACGAGGTCGGGATCGCCGCCGCGCGCCGCCCAGCGCCGCCGCGTGACGATGATCGCGCCGATCACCGCGAAGACGTACATCAGCCCGTAGACGTGGAGCGTGAGCGGCCCGAGGTTGAGCCCGCTGGAGGACGGGCTGGGGATCGCCGCGAGCATCTGCCAGCCCGATGATAGGACTTGGTCTCAGAAAAGGAGCCGCGGGGGCGCCCGACCGCGCCGGCCCGGCGGCGAGTACCCTTGCGCCCGTGTCCGCGCCCGCCGCCGAGCCGCTGCCCCGCACGATCATCACCGGCTTCGACGGCTCGGACCACGCCGCCGACGCGCTCGCCCTCGGCCGTCTGCTGAGCGGCCTCGACGCCGCCCGCCTCGTCGTCGCCTGCGCCTACCCGGAGGATCCGCTGGGCGAGAGCGCCGCCGCGCTGGAGGTCGCCCGCGCGATGCGCGAGGAGGCCCAGGAGACGATCGAGCGCGCCCGCGCCCAGCTCGGCGAGGACGCCGCCGGGACCGACCTGCGCGCGATCGCCGGCGCCTCCCCCGCCCGCGTCCTCCATGAGCTTGCCGAACAACTGCCGGCCGACCTGATCGTCGTCGGCGCGACCCATCACGGCTGGGCGGGACGGTTGCTCTCGGGCTCCACGCCCGAACGCGTGCTGAACGACGCGCCCTGCGCCGTCGCGGTCGCCCCCGACGGCTTCGCGCGGGCGCGCGCGGGTGCGCCGGAGCGGATCGCGGTCGGCTACGACGGTTCGCCCGAGTCGATGCTCGCGCTCGACCAGGCCGCCGCGCTGGCGCGGCTCAGCGGCGCCACGCTGCGCGTCCTGACGGCCGTCAACGACGTGACGGCGATCGCCCCGTCGCTCGACCCGAACAGCTTCGAGGAGCTGACGACCGCCGTGCGCGACAACGCGCGGGAGCGGCTCGTCGCGGTCGGCGGCCGCCATCCCGGGATCACGATCGAGACCGCCGTCCTCGAAGGCGAGGCCGCACCGGAGCTGGCGCGCGAGTCGGCCGAGGACGACGTGCTCTTCGTCGGCTCGCACGCGAGCGGCGCCTTCCGCCGCGTCCTGCTCGGCTCGGTCGCCTCGAAGCTGCTGCGCGCGTCGCGCTGCCCGCTCGTCGTCGTCCCGCGCGGGACCGGCGAGGGCGCGTCGGCTGCCTGACCGCCACGCCACCCCGCGGGTGCCCCGCCTGCGAAGCTCCTCGGTGCGATGAGCGCCGCTCCGAATCCCGGTCGCAGACCTCCGCCGAAGCCGCCGGCGCGGCGCTTCGGCCTGCTGTGGGCAACCCGCTACGTGCTGCCGACGGTCGTCTGCCTCGTCGGCGTCGTGCTGTTTGCCGTGAATCCGGGCGACAACCTCGAGGGCTCGGCCGCGATCGTCGGCGCGGGACTCTCGATCGCGCTCCTCAACGTGCTCTTCCGCTTCGGCGTCCAGAGCGATCGCGACCGGGACCGCGAGGCCGCCGCGCGTCGCTACTTCGACACCCACGGCTACTGGCCCGACGAGCGGCACCTGCACCGCTGAGCCGTCCGGCCGGACCGTACAGTGGTGTCCCGAGATCCCACCGGAGAGGACGTCGAAGCATGTCGAAGGCCACCCATCGCTGGCTGCTCGCGGCCGCGCTCGTGCTGCTGTGCGGGCTCGTGACCGCCGCGCCCGCCGCCGCCAGCCGCAAGGCGACCGCGAAGCAGGCGGCCGCGCTGACGCGCGCGGTCCACACGTCGACCGTCGGCGGCCTCAACATCGTCTCGACGAGCAAGTACCGCGTCACCGGCGCGCGCGTCTCGACCGTCTCGAAGAGCTGGGCGACGGCGCAGCTGGTCGCCACGCCGAAGGCGCGCGCGACGTTCCAGAACGCGTACGTGATCGCGGTCCAGCCGGCCGGCACGGCGCAGTGGGTCGTCCTCGACGGCGGAACCGCCGAGGTCGGCTGTGGGATCGCCCCCGACCGCGTGATCGCCGACCTGCTCGGGATCAAGGACGTCGCGAACGCCTGCCCCAAGGGCGAGGGCATCTCATAGCGCCCGACCGTCGCTCGCGGGGGCCGCGCGACAGCGCTCCCGCGGGCGCGGTTCCGTCCGATCCGGTGGCTAGCGTGCCTGCCCGTGCTTGCCTCGGCGACGATCCACACGATGCCTGAGATCGAGGAGCTGCTCGACGTCAACGCCGGCCTCGTCGGCGCCTCGACCGGGTACATGACGCAGCTGCGCGGCGACTGGCCGCGGCTCGTCGCCGAGGCCTTCGTGCTGGCCCCGGACGTGGTCGAGCTGTCGGCCCTCTGCGGTGCCGAGCTGCCGGGCCTGACG
>JAATFK010000053.1 GCA_015655225.1 Solirubrobacterales bacterium
CCGCCAGCGCGATCGACGCGATGGGATCGAAGACCGCCGCCCGCGAGCTGATGCAGAAGGCCGGCGTGCCGATCGTGCCGGGCACGACCGAGCCGGTCGCGACGGTCGCGGACGCGAGAAAGATCATCGACGAGACGATCGGCTATCCGGTCGCCGTCAAGGCGGCCGGCGGCGGCGGCGGCAAGGGCTTCCGCGTCGCGCTGACCGAGGACGAGCTGGAGGCGGCCTTCGAGGGCGCCGCGCGCGAGGGCGAGAAGTTCTTCTCCGACCCGACCGTCTACCTCGAGCGCTACCTGCCCGACCCGCGCCACGTCGAGGTGCAGGTGCTGGCCGACACGCACGGCACCGTGATCCACCTGGGCGAGCGCGACTGCTCCGTGCAGCGGCGCCACCAGAAGCTGATCGAGGAGTCGCCGGCCCCCGCCGTCGACGCCGAGCTGCGCGCGAGAATCGGCAGAATCGCGACCGACGCGGCGGCCGCCGTCGACTACGTCGGCGCCGGCACGATCGAGGGCCTGCTGCAGGACGGCGAGTACTTCTTCCTGGAGATGAACACGCGCGTCCAGGTCGAGCACTGCGTCACCGAGATGACGACCGGGATCGACATCGTGCGCGAGGGGATCCGTGCCGCCGCCGGCGAGCCGCTCTCCTACGCGCAGGAGGACGTCGTCCTGCGCGGCCACGCGATCGAGTGCCGCATCAACGCCGAGGACGCGGCGCGCAACTTCGCGCCGGCCCCGGGCAAGATCGGCGCCTACCGCGAGCCGAGCGGCCCCGGCGTGCGCGTCGACTCGGGCGTCGGCCCGGGCGGCGAGGTCTCGCCGATGTACGACCCGATGGTCGCCAAGCTGATCGTCTGGGACAGCGACCGCGCGAGCGCCACCGCGCGCATGCTGCGCGCGCTCGACGAGTACGAGATCACCGAGCTGAAGACGCTGATCCCGTTCCACAAGGCGCTGCTCGCGACCGAGCAGTGGGCCAACGCCGAGACCTGCCGCGACCTGGTCGAAGACAGAGCGTGGCTGAGAGCCCTCGCCTTCCCGAAGCCGGCGGCGCCGGCGGAGGACGACGAGGAGGCGGCGAAGGTCGAGCAGGCCTACACCGTCGAGGTCTCCGGCCGTCGCTTCGACGTGACCGTGATCGGGCCCGCCTACGGCGGCGGCGGGGCGATCGCCGCGACGAACGGCGGGGGCGCCGTGGCGGCGCCCCGCAAGCCGCGCGGCGCGCGCAGACGCCGCGCCGGGCGCGGCGCCGACACGCTCCCCTCCCCGATGCAGGGGAACATGTGGAGAGTCAGAGTCGCGAGAGGCGACGTCGTCGAAGAGGGCCAGCTGCTCTGCATCATCGAGGCGATGAAGATGGAGAACGAGATCACCGCGCACAAGGCGGGGACGATCGTCGAGCTGCCGATCGCCGAGGGTGCCGCGATCTCGGCCGGCGACACGATCGCGGTCATCAGCTCGCCGCCCGCGACCGAGTAGGCTCGCGGCCATGGCGCGCGTCTGGCTCGCGGAGGAGCACGAGGCGGAGGCGGTCGCCGCCCTGCTGGTCGGCTTCCGCGACCACATGGGGCGCGACTGGCCCTCCGACAACGCGTTCCTGGCGAGCGTCGAGCGCCTGATGGAGCGGCGCGAGTCGGAGTTCCTGCTGGCGGCCGCCGACGACGACAGCGCGCCCGACGGCGTCTGCCAGCTGCGCTACCGCTTCGGCGTCTGGTACGCGACGCTCGACTGCTGGCTGGAGGATCTGTTCGTGCGCGAGCAGGCGCGCGGGGCCGGTCTGGGCGCCGCTTTGGTCGCCGCGGCACTGGCGCGCGCGACCGAGCGCGGCTGCCGTCGCGTCGAGCTGGACGTCAGCACGGGTAACCCGACGGCCCTCGCGTTGTACCAGCGTCATGGGTTCTCGACCGGCAAGGAGCCGGGAACGCAGGATCTGTTGATGCGCGCACGCGTGAACGGCGGCGCGTAGCGGGCGGCACGGAGCGAGCTTCGCCTCGTGCCAGAACGCATCTGGCTGGCGAGGATGCGAAAGTATATGTACACGCAAGGGTCCTACCGGTCGCCGATTTCGGAGTCGTCATCAGTCTCAACGTCCAGGTCAAAGAGCTGTCGACACAGGAGGCGCTCGAACGCGCCGTCACCTTCCTGCTCGGGCTCCAACACGCCGACGGTTGGTGGAGAGGTCCCCTCGACACCAACGTGACGATGGACGCGGAGGATCTGCTGATGCGCGAGTTCCTCGGCATCCGCACGCCACGGGAGACCGAGCCGGCCGCGCGTTGGATCCGCTCACAGCAGCGTGAGGACGGCACCTGGGCGACCTTCGCCGGCGGTCCCGGCGACCTTTCCACCACGCTCGAGGCCTACGTCGCCCTGCGGCTCGCGGGCGATCCGGTCGACGCCGCGCACATGCGTGCGGCGGCGACGTTCGTGCGCGACAGCGGCGGGATCGAGGGCGCGCGCGTCTTCACGCAGCTGTGGCTCGCGCTGTTCGGCGCCTGGTCGTGGGACGACCTGCCGGCGCTCCCGCCCGAGATCATGCTGCTGCCCTCCTGGGTGCCGCTGAACCTCTACGACTTCGCCTGCTGGGCGCGCCAGACGATCGTCCCGCTGACGATGATCGCGGCGCAGCGCCCCGCCCGGCCGCTGCCGTTCTCGCTCGACGAGCTGCGCACCGGCGCGGGCGCGCCCAAGCATGTCGCCTCGATGCGCGACTGGTCGGGCCGGATGGTCCTGCTCGACCGCGTGCTGCACCGCTACGAGCGGATGCCGATCCGTCCGCTGCGGCGGCTCGCGCTCGCCCGCGCGGAGCGCTGGATCGTCCAGCGCCAGGAGGCCGACGGCTCCTGGGGCGGGATCCAGCCGCCGTGGGTCTACTCGCTGATGGCGCTCTCGATGCGCGGCTATCCGCTCGACCACCCGGTGATGCAGGCCGGGCTCGCGGGGCTGGAGCGCTTCGCGATCGAGGAGGACGGCATGCGCCGGCTCGAGGCCTGCCAGTCGCCCGTCTGGGACACCGCGCTCTCGATCGTCGCGCTCTCCGACGCCGGCGTCGCGCCCGACGACGAGGCGCTCGTGCGCGCCGCCGACTGGCTGCTCGACGAGGAGGTCACGGTCCGCGGCGACTGGGCCGTGCGCCGGCCGCAGCTGCCGCCGGGCGGCTGGGCCTTCGAGTTCGAGAACGACAACTACGCCGACGTCGACGACACCGCCGAGGTCGTGCTGGCGCTGCGTCGCGTCGAGCACCCGCAGCCCGAGCGGATCGCCGCCGCGATCGACCGCGCGAGCGAGTGGGTGCTCGGGATGCAGTGCGCCGACGGCGGCTGGGGCGCCTTCGACGTCGACAACACGCGCGCCGTCTGCCGCGAGCTGCCGTTCTGCGACTTCGGCGAGGTGATCGACCCTCCGAGCGCGGACGTGACCGCGCACGTGATCGAGATGCTCGCCCGCGAGGGCCACGGCGGCGAGGAGACGACGCGCCGCGGCGTCGCCTGGCTGCTCGACGCGCAGGAGGCCGACGGCTCCTGGTTCGGCCGCTGGGGGATCAACCACGTCTACGGCACCGGCGCGGCCGTCCCGGCGCTGATCGACGCCGGCGCGGCGACGGCCGGCGACGCGACGATCCGCCGCGCCGTCGCCTGGCTCGAGCGCCATCAGAACGAGGACGGCGGCTGGGGCGAGGATCCCCGCTCCTACTCCGACCCCGCCTGGGTCGGGCGGGGCGAGAGCACCGCGTCGCAGACGGCGTGGGCGCTGATCGCGCTGCACAGCGCCGGCGAGCGCTCCGAGGCGGTCGCGCGCGGCGTCGACTGGCTCGTCTCCACGCAGGAGGCCGACGGCGGCTGGGACGAGCCCCAGTTCACCGGCACCGGCTTCCCCGGCGACTTCTTCATCAACTACGGGCTCTACCGCGTCGTCTTCCCGGTGATGGCGCTCGGTCGCTGCCTGGGGGCGAGATGACGGCCACGTCGCCGCGCCGCTCGGCGTCGTCCCCCCATCCCACCCCGCCGGCCGCCGCGGCCGTGATGGCACAGGCCGGCAGCGAGAACTTCCCCGTCGCGAGCTGGGTCCTGCCGCGGCGCCAGCGCCAGCACCTGCTCGCGCTCTACGGCTACGCTCGACTGGTGGACGACGTC
>JAATFK010000058.1 GCA_015655225.1 Solirubrobacterales bacterium
CCCGCCGGGAGCGCCGTTCGAGAGGTAGCTGCCGAGCAGCACCTGCCCGGGCGTCGCGTCGTCGGCGATCTCGTCCTCGTCGACGAGGTAGTCGAGCGAGTACCAGTCGCTCCACGCCTCCCCCATCGCGCCCGACTGCTGGTCGTCGAGCGCGCCGTAGCCCTGCGCGTCGGTGATCAGCCGGTTCGAGAGGCCGTGGGTGTACTCGTGGTAGACGACTGAGGCGTCGTCGCCGCCGTTGCCGTCGATCAGCGAGCCGCCCGCGCGGAACAGGTACATCTGCATCTTCGGCGACTGTCCGTCGGGCAGCGTCGCCATATTGGCGTTGTTGACGTGGTTCGCGTCGGGACCGGTCTGGTCCCCGTTCGTCGCGGCGCCGTCGTCGTTCTGCGCCTGCACCGGGTCGCTCGTCTCGAAGTTGCCGTCGGCGGCGGTGAAGTCGATCGGGTCGGCGGCGAGGTGATCGTGGAAGCGGTTCACGTACCAGAAGACCTGGGTCGCGTTCTGCGCGCGGTTGTCCTGCCAGCTGTCGGGCAGGCTCGGCAGCCAGGAGCAGGCGGCCCCGCAGATCCCGTCGAAGAGCGAGGTGAACGGAAAGAGCCAGCTCGTCAGCACGCCGCTGGCGCGGCTCGGCGCGACCTCCTCGTCGGGTTGCGCCACGTCGTCGTCGTTGACGTCGGAGAAGACGTGGGCGTTCGGTCCCGAGAGCGTCTCCGGATCGTCCGGCAGCCAGCTGTCGGGGAACGGCTGCAGCGTGGCGCCGCCACCGGGCGCGCTGGTCGGCGCGAGCTCCCACACCTCGCCCTCGCCGGCGGCGTAGCGGACGAGGTTCTTGCGCTCCAGCACCGCGCCGCTGGTCGCGTCGAGGACGTAGCGGTAGTCGTGCGTCGCGTCGGCCGGCGCGGACACCTGCCAGGCGAGGCGGTTGCCGCCCGCGCCGGCGAAGACGACGAGCCCCGCGCGCGAGCCGTCGGCGAAGCGGGTCGCCCGGGTCGCGCCGCCGCTGCTCGCCCGGACGGCCGGGAGCGCGCCGCGCAGGCCCGCGTCGCGGCGCACGCGGCCGAGCGCGGCGGACGGGGCGAGCGCCGGGGTGGTCGTCGGGACCGCAGTGCTCGGGAGCGGCGAGCCCTGCACGCTCAGCAGCCGCCCGTCAGCCGTCACGTGGGCGCGCAGCTCGCCGCCGAGGACCGGCACGCCGTCCTCCCGCTGGAGCCAGCGCAGGTGGTGGGTCCCGCCGAGCGAGACGAGGTCGGTGGGCGTCCCGAGCGCCGCCAGGTCGGCCGCGTCGAGGCGGAAGAGGTCCGCGTGCCGCGCGACGTAGCGCAGCGCGATCGTCGCGGGCGGGTCGCTGCTGGGACCGCTCAGGAAGCCGTCGAGCTTCGCCACCTCGCGCGGCGTTCCCGTGACCGGGTCGAGCTGGACCGTCGCCTGCGGTCCGAGGCTCGCGCGCAGCTGGCGCGCCGCCGCCGTCGAGGGCGCGACGGCCCGCGCCGCCGCCCGCTGGTCGAAGCCACTCTGGCCCTCGCGCCGCTCGCCGGCGCCGACGGCGCCCGCCACGGCCGGCAGTCCCAGGAGCAGCGCGAGGACGAGCACGACGAGCGGGCTCCACCCAGCAAACGGCGCGACGGAGCGGATCCGTCGGGGTGCGATCACGAGTGGCGAGAGTCCTCCTTGAGCAGCGACAGCCTCTGAAGCTATCGGCCTTCCCCGCCCCAACGTCAAGGAAACTGGACGGTCGGTGGACGGACGGGGCGCCGAGAAGTGGCGCGCAGACCGTGTTTGGCGCGCTCCGTCCGAGCACAGACTAGAGTCTTTCGCTCCCTCTCCGGGGACCTTTCCCGTGACCAGTGCAAACACCGCCCACGTCGAGGGGCCGAACGCCTACCCAAGCGCGGCCCCCCTCGAGTTCCGCAACGTGTCGAAGCACTATCCCGGTGCTGAGAGAGCGGCGATTGACGATCTCTCCTTCTCGGTGCCCGCCGGCGAGATCTGCGTGCTCGTCGGTCCCTCGGGCTGCGGCAAGACGACCGCGATGCGGCTCGTCAACCGCATGATCGACCTCAGCGGGGGCGAGATCCTGCTCGACGGCCGCAGCATCATGGAGCGCAAGCCGTCGGAGCTGCGGCGCGAGATCGGCTACGTGATCCAGCAGATCGGGCTCTTCCCGCACCAGACGATCGCGCAGAACATCGC
>JAATFK010000024.1 GCA_015655225.1 Solirubrobacterales bacterium
AGTGCGCCGCCGTCGGCGGCGTCGTCAGCGTCAGCGCGATGATGACCGTGCTGGCCCGCTGTCCGAACTGGCCGACGCTGCCGAGCATCTTTGCCGGAGCCGCGATCGGCAGCGCCGTCGCGCTCAGCCTCAGCACGCTCGGCGAGCGCTACCCGCTGCTCTAGGCCACCGTCAGCGGAAAGCCGAACGCGCGGGCGAAGAGGTCGCCCTGGCGCTCGGCGCCCCAGCGCGCGACCTGCGTGTCGCCCGTCGCGTCGAGCTCGAGCACGACGCCGCCGTTCTCACGGCGCAGGTGCGCGCCCTGGACGACCTGGTCGCGGTTGCGCTCCAACTGCTCGGCGATCCGCAGCAGCGCCGCGCCGCGCAGCAGCAGGTCCTCGTCGCCGGGCCGGCAAAGCGCGGCGAACGGGCCGAGCTGCGGCGTTACCTTGCGGTGGTAGCGCGCCATCAGCGCGATCAGCGCGACCTCGCGCGGCGTGTAGCCGGGCAGGCCGGAGCCGATGATCAGGTAGCTCGAGTGCTTGTGGTGGTCGTCGTAGTCGACCGCCAGCCCGACGTCGTGCAGCAGCGCCGCCGCCTCGACCAGCTCGGGCTCGCCGGGCTCCGGCAGGCCGGCGTCCGGGAGCGCCCCCAGCAGCTGGTGCGCGAGCGACGCGATGTGCTCCGCGTGCACGAGGTCGACGCCGTGCTGCATCGCCAGGTTGCGCACGCTCGCGGCACGCACGTCGGCGACCAGCGGCGGGTCGAGCGGCGCCAGCTTGGAGGCGAGGAAGACGCCCTCGCGCAGCCCCGCCTCGGTCGCCTCGATCCCCGGCGCCCCGGTCAGCTCAAGCACGACCTGCAGCACGACCGCCGCGCCCAGGATCACCTCGCCGCGCCCGCGCTTGATCCCCGGCACGCCCTCGCGCTCGCACGGCGTCCGCGCCGCCAGCGTCTCGATCAGGTCCTCCAGCGCCTCCGGCGTCAGCACGAACCCCTGCACGCTGTCGAGCGGCAGCTCGGCGGCTCTGACGGCCGCCTGCGCGAGGTTCCGCACCGAGCCCCCGAGGCCGACCAGCCGGTCGTGCCCGCGCGCGACCCAGGGTGCGCTCGCCAGCTCCCGGCGCGTGTGCTTGCGCAGCGCCGCGAGGTCCTTCGCGGCGGCCGGGCTGTCGCCGCGCAGGAAGCGCTCGCTCGTGCGCACGGCGCCGAGCGGCCACGAGGCCAGCTCGCGCGCCTGCCGGTCGGCGACGTCGACCAGCTCGAGGCTGCCGCCGCCGAGGTCGAGGACCATCCCGTCCCGCATCGAGGTCGAGTTGAGCGCGGCGACGTAGGCGGAGCGCGCCTCCTCGTCCTGCGAGAGGATCCGGATCGGCAGCCCCGTCGCGCGGCGGGCGCGCTGAACGAACTCCTCGCCGTTGGGCGCGTCGCGGATCGCGCTCGTCGCGACCGGATGGATGTCGTCCGCGCGGATTCCGCTGGTCGCGCAGAACGCCGCGAACACGCGCAGCGTCTCCAGCGCGTGCGCCATCCGCGCGGGCGACAGCTCGCCGCCGGGGCCGAGGTCGCCGCCGAGTCGCACCATCTCCTGCAGCTCGTCGGTCCGCCGCCACCAGCCACCGGGTCCGGTGCTGAAGACGACGAGGCGAAAGCTGTTGGAGCCGAGGTCGATGACCGCCGTGCGCTCGGCCGCGCTCATCGGAGCATCATGCCTCGAGGTGCTCGGCGCGAGCGAGATGCTCGGCCATCAACTCGGCCTGCACGTCGCGGCGCTCGCCGCCCGGCTCCACCCGGCGGTGACGCCAGCTCGCGTCCGGCTGCAGCTCCCACGCGTTCTCGGTGTCGGCGAAGCAGCGCTCGAGCGTGTCGAGCAGCTGCGCCCGCACGTCGTCGGCCTTCACGGGGACGACCAGCTCGACGCGCGAGTCGAGGTTGCGCGGCATCAGGTCGGCCGAGCCCATGAAGATCGCCAGCTCGTCGCCCCGCTCGAAGGCGTAGATGCGCGAGTGCTCCAGGAAGCGTCCGACGATCGACACGACGCGGATGTTCTCTGAGACGCCGGACACACCCGGGCGCAGGCAGCAGGCGCCGCGCACGTTCAGCTCGATTCTCACGCCCGCCTGCGAGGCGCGGTAGAGCGCTCTGATGCAGTCGGCATCGACCAGCGAGTTCATCTTCATGCGGATCGACGCGGGGCGCTGCTCGGAGTGCGCGGCGATCGTGCGGTCGATCTGGTCGATGATCCGGTCGCGCAGGTTGAGGGGCGCGACCAGCACGTGGCGGTAGTCGTCCGGCTTGCTGTAGCCCGTCAGCTGGTTGAACAGCTCGGCGATCTCGACGGTGATGTCGTCGTCGGCCGTGAAGAGGCCGAAGTCGGTGTAGAGGTGCGCGGTCCCGGCGTGGTAGTTGCCGGTGCCGATGTGTGCGTAGTGGCGCACGCCCGCCCCCTCGCGACGGACGACCAGGACCGCCTTCGCGTGCGTCTTGAGCCCCGGCATCCCGAACGTCACGTGCACGCCCGCCTGCTCCAGCGCCCGCGCCCAGGTGATGTTCGCGCGCTCGTCGAAGCGCGCCTTCAGCTCGACCAGGCAGACCGCCTGCTTGCCCCGCTCGGCGGCGCGGATCAGCGCCGGGACGAGCGGCGAGTCGTCGCTCGTGCGGTACACCGTCTGCTTGATCGCGAGCACGTCGGGGTCGCTCACGGCCTGCTCGACGAACTGCTCGACGGTCGAGAAGGTGTCGTACGGGTGGTGGACCAGCAGGTCCCGCTGCTGCAGCGTCGCGAACAGGTCAGCGGGCTTGCCGTCGTGCTCGAACTCGGGCGGGATCGTCGGCGTCCAGGGCGTGTCGCGCAGCTCTCTGAAGCCCGGCAGCTTGACGATCTGCCAGAGGTCGCCGAGGTCGAGCAGCCCCTCGATCTCGAACACGTCGCGCTCGTCGATCGCCAGCTCGGAGATCAGCCGCGCGCGCAGCACGGGGTCGACGTCGGCGCTCACCTCGAGCCGCACGACCTCGCCGAAGCGGCGCCGCCTGAGCTGCGCCTCGACCGCCTCCAGCAGGTCGTCGGCCTCGTCGGAGACGGTGAAGTCGGCGTCGCGCGTGACGCGGAAGACGGCGTGCGTGACGATCTCCATGCCCCGGAAGAGCTGGTCGAGGTGCTCGGCGATGACCGTCTCCATCGGCACGAACGTCCGCAGGTCGTCGAGCGCGACGAACCGCGGCAGTCCCTCCTTCGGCACCTTCACGCGGGCGAAGCGGGTCTGGTCGGTCTCGGGGTCGCGCACGAGCACCGCGAGGCTGAGCGAGAGGTTCGAGATGTAGGGGAACGGCTGCGCCGGCCCGACCGCGAGCGGGGTGAGGGCGGGGAACACCTCGCGCTCGAAGCGCTCGCGCAGGATCGCGCGCTCGTCGTCGTTCAGGCTGTCGTCCTCGATCACGCGGACGCCGTGCTCGGAGAGGTCGGCGCGCAGGTCCAGCTCGAAGCAGCGCGAGTGGCGCGCGCCCAGCTCGCGGACGCGGCCGCCGATCTGGTCGAGCAGCTGGTTCGGCTCGACGCCGTCGGACGCCTTCGCCTCGATTCCGGCGTCGACCTGGTCGTGCACGCCGGCGACGCGGACCATGAAGAACTCGTCGAGGTTTCTGCCGTAGATCGCGCAGAACTTGAGCCGCTCGAACAGCGGGATGTTGGGATCCTCGGCGAGCTGGAGGACGCGCTCGTTGAAGTCGAGCCACGACAGCTCGCGGTTGATGAAGTGGGTCGGGTCGGCGACCGGCTCGATCGGCTCGGGCACCGTCGGGCGCAGCCGCTCGATCGCGGAGCCGAGCGCGTCGAGCAGCGGCAGGTCCGGATAGGCCTCGCGCAGCTCGCTCGACGTGCTCTGGTAGTGGCGCAGCTTCTCGGGGCGCAGGCGCCCGCCGGTCGCGCGGCCGGTGCGGGCGAGCTTGTCGGCCGCCATCACGACGGCGACGTCCGGGCCGGCCTCGATCCCGCGCCGGCGCAGCTCCGCCTTGCGCTCGGCGTAGGACTCGATGCTCGGGTCCTCGGTCAGCGCGTCGACGCGACGCGCGACCTCCTCGCCGACGTGCTCGGCGATCACGTCGCGGCTGATGCCGGTGTCCTCGATCAGGTCGTGGAGGACGGCGGTCGCGACGGTCGTCTCGTCGGCGCCGGCGTCATGCAGCAGCCGCGCGGTCGTCGCGGGGTGCTCGATCTCGGCGGTCGCGTTGCCATTCGCGTCCGTGCGGTAGGTCGCGACAGCGAGCTCCCACGCGGCCGCGACGAGGTCGGAGTCGCGCGCGAACGTGGGAAGCTCGCGCATGTCGGAGGGACGAACGGTGGAGGCCATGCCTACGATTGTGGCGGGTCACCGTCCGGGACTGTTACCGCGATGTGAACGCGGCATCCCAGCGGTCAGTGCTTGTCGTGGTGCAGCGCGTCTCTGACCTTGTCGGCGGCGTCGCCGATCTTGTCCTTCAGCGAGCCGCTCGCTCTGTCCACGCGACCCTCGTTCTTGAGCGACTGGTCGCCGGTCAGCTCGCCGGCTGCGGTCTTGACTCTGCCTCTCGCGGTGTCGATCGATCCGTCGTCGGCCATGATGCGTACTCCTTTGTGGGAAACCGTCTGTTTCAGACGCTTCCCGATGCGTCCCCGACCTACTCGCCAATGGACACGTTCGCGGGCCGCTGGACGCGGGCATGGTTGGTTGACGAAGCAATGATTTTCTCGTACAATACCTACTGTGTCACTAGGGATTGCGAACAAAGGAAGCACCACGAGAACTAGACCCAAGAGCACGACGCCCGCTACGGACGCCGTCGATACGACATTTGACCCGCTGCAGCTGCTGATGCGCGAGGCGCGCCGGTGGCCCCTGCTGACGCCGGCAGAGGAGATCGAGCTTGCCAAGCGGATCGAGCGTGGAGACCTTGCCGCGAAGGAGCGGATGGTCAACTCCAACCTGCGTCTCGTCATGTCGATCGCCCGCCACTATCAGGGGCAGGGCCTCGGCATGGGGGACCTCGTGCAGGAGGGAACGCTCGGACTGATCCGCGCGGTCGAGAAGTTCGACTGGCGCAAGGGCTTCCGCTTCTCGACCTACGCCACGCTGTGGATCCGTCAGTCGATCCAGCGCGGGCTGGAGAACACCGGCCGGACGATCCGGCTCCCCGTCCACGTCGGACAGCGCGCCCGCAAGGTCGCGCGGATCAAGCGTGAGCTGACGGCCAGATTCGGCCGCGACGCGACCGACGAGGAGATCGCCGAGGCCGCCAACCTCCCGCTCGAGCAGGTGATCGAGGCACAGAGAGCTGATCGCGAGCCGACCAGCCTCGACCAGCCGGTCGGGGAGGAGGGCGACACGTCGCTCGGCGCCCTGATCACGGCCGAGGGCCCGCAGCCCGACGAGGAGGTCGCCGACACGGTCCGTCACGAGACCGTCAAGCGCGCGATCGAGGAGCTGCCGGAGAACGAGCGCACGGTGATCCACCTGCGCTTCGGGACCGCCGGCGAGCCCCCGCAGACGCTCACGCAGATCGGCAAGCGGCTCGGCGTCAGCTCGAGCCGTGCCCGCGAGCTGGAGGAGCAGGCGCTGCGCCGGCTCTCCCGCGAGAGCTCGCTCGCCGCACTGCGCGAAGCTGCCTGACCGCTCCGTCTGAGCACCACATGCATGACCCCGAGGCCGCGCCACCAGCGCGGCCTCGGTCGTTCTGCAGCTAGGCGTGCGCCTGGTCGCGCCGCTCGAAGCGGTCGAGCGCGGCCTCGAGCAGCGCGTTGACGGCCCAGACGATCAGCGTCGCGGCGACGCCGGCCCAGAAGCCGTCGATCTCGAACGGCCCGACGATCCACGCGGTCAGGAACAGCATCGCGAGGTTGACGAAGAACAGCGCGACGCCGAGCGTGACGATGATCAGCGGAATCGACAGCACCGTGACGACCGGCTTCACGAGACGATTGACGATGCTGAACACGAGTCCCGCGACGATCAGCGTAACCGTCTCGTCCCTCGTGGAGTACACACCATGGACGAGGGCGGTCGCCGCCCACAGCGCCAGGACGTTGAAGCCCCACGTGACCACGAATCGCGACATCGCCAAACATCCTCCCATCGACCGCAACCTCTGGGCCCTCGGCTCGTTCCAACGAGGGACGTGGACGTAGCGCGCACCGAGACGACCGATCGCCCCGCCGGCTTCCAGGCCGGCTTCGTCGACCTGCACGTCCACCTGCTGCCGGGCGTGGACGACGGCCCCGGGAACCTCGACGCGACGCTCGAGCTGGCGAGGCTGGCGGCCGCCGACGGGATCGTCTGCGCGACCGCGACCCCGCACGTCGCCTCGGTCGTGGTCGAGGAGATCCCGCGGCGCGTCGGCGAGGTGCGCGCCGCGCTCGAGCAGGCAGAGATCCCGGTCGAGGTCCACGGCGGCGGCGAGCTGGGCGCCCGCGGCGTCGGGCGCCTCACGCCCGACGAGCTGCGCACGATCTCCCACGGGCCGCCCGGCGCCCGCTGGATCCTCCTGGAGGCGCCGCTCGACGGCGCCGTCGGCCGCCTGCACCGGGCCGCCGACGAGCTGCGCTGCTGCGGCTTCGGCGTCGTGCTGGCGCACCCCGAGCGCTGCGGCCCGCTGTTCGAGGACGACATGCGGGAGCTGCGCAAGGAGCTGGAGCAGGGCGCCGTCACCCAGGTCAGCTCCTCCTCGCTCGTCGGGCTCCACGGCACGCGGGCGCGGCGCAACGCCGCCCGGCTCGTCGCCGAGCGCCACGCCGGCCTGATCGCGACCGACGCCCACGGGCCGCGCCGCCCGCCGTCGATGACCGCCGCCGTCGCCGCCGCCTTCCGCCTCGGCCTGACCGTCTCCGAGGCCCGCTCGCTCGTCACCGACAAGCCGCGCGCGCTGCTCGACCACGGCCTCGGGCCGGCGGGCGAGACCGAGGCGGCGCCTGCCCCGCCGCCGGTCGCCGAGCCGCCCTACGCGGCCGGCAGCGTCGTCGACGCGCGCGCCGCCCGCCGGGCGCGGGCGCGCTCCGCCGCCGGCGGCTGAGGCGTCGCCGCGAGCGCCGCGCCGACGCCGAGCAGCGTCCACGTGAGCGGATCCTCCAGGAACGCGGCGTAGAAGAACGTGTGCACGACGAGCGCCGCGAACGCCGCCAGCACCGCCCCGCGCGCCGCGCTCGTCTTCGCCCCGCGCACGAGCAGCGCGAACGCCGCCAGCAGCAGCGCGACGTAGGCGATCAGCCCGACGACGCCCTGCTCGGCCGCGATCGTGATGGGGATCGTGTGGGAGGCGGTCGTCCCGCCGGCCGCCTCGCGGCGGTGGTGCGCGCTGTACTCGTCCTCGAACGAGCCGGAGCCGTGCCCGACGATCGGCGCCGAGGCGAACAGGTCGACGCCGCCCTGCACGAGCCCGACGCGGCCGCTGGAGGAGTTGTTGAGGTTGTGGAGGTTGATCCCGACCGTCCCCGGCACGATCAGCACGACCGCCGCGACGATCACGACGACGACGCCGACCGGCACGAGCGTGCGGCGGCCGCCCCACTGGAGCGCGGCGAGCGTCGCAAGCCCGACCAGCAGCGCGACGAGGCTCGACTGCGACAGCGTCAGGATCAACCCGACCCAGAGCGCGACGAGCACGAGCGCGCCCGCGCCGACGAGCCGGTCGCGCCGCACGTGCAGCATCACGGCCGCGACCGTCAGCATCACGATCACGAGGAAGCGGCCGAAGATGTTCGGGTCGAAGAAGACCGAGTTCGTGCGGAAGTACGCGTGCAGGTCGTTGGAGGCGAGCAGCTTCGGGTTCACGAACAGGTGTCTGGTCGCGTACTCGACGTAGCCGATCAGGCAGAAGACGAGCGCGAGGCCGATCAGCAGCAGCAGCGACCAGCGCAGCAGTCTCGGGGTCCAGGCGGTCTGCGCGAGCAGCACGAACAGCAGCGCGAACGGCACGTAGAAGAAGACGATCTGCTGCAGCGCCTTGTCGAAGTCGTCCGAGTAGGTCGCCTGGATCGCGTAGAGCACGATCACGATCGCGAGCAGCCGCTCGACCAGCGCCGGCGCCCAGGGCGAGGTGGGCTGCGGCTCCTCCCGCACCGTGGCGATGATGTAGGCGAGCGCGCCGGAGGCGACCACCGCGTAGAGCGGCACGAGCAGGTTCGAGGTCGAGCCGCTGACCGCGATCGGGATCCGGAACGGGAGCGCCGCGATCGCCAGCAGCGGCATCAGCAGCGGCCAGCGCAGCATCAGCAGCGCGAGCACGACGAGGGCAATGACGGCGACGAGCGCCGCGACCGCCGCCGGCCCCGGATGGCGGCGCACGACGTCGAGCTGCGAGGTGTGCCAGATGTCGGCGAGCAGCAGGATCGGCGTCAGCACGAGCGCCGCGCCGACCGCCGCCGCGCGCAGCCGTCGCTCGTGCGTGACGAGCGCGATCGCGGCGAGCAGCACGGCGACGATCACGCCCGCTTTCGGGATCGGGCCCGAGAGCGCGAAGACGGTCGTCATCGGAGCGTGGCGGTCATCGACGCGCGGGAGTCTAAGGGCTGCGCCGACCGGCGCCGGCGGCGGCTTCGGATGGCAGCCCTCTCATGCGCACACGCGCGTTCAGCGGGCGTTTCCGGGGGACGATCCTCTAGCCTACGTTCGGTGTGCCGTCGTCCCCTCCTGGCCGTTGCGCTGCTCCCTGCCCTCGCGCTTGCCGCGTGCGGCGGCGGCAACGAGACCGGCGGCGGGTACGACACGGCGGTCGGCGGCAAGGCCCCGGTCGCGTTCGATCCGCGCACGAAGCCGCTCAAGTGCATCGAGAAGAAGCACGTGCAGGCGGCCAAGTCGACGCAGCCGACCGAGCCCAACGTGCTCGTGATCATGCCCACGACGAGCGGCGCCCGCGTGACGTGGCTGAAGACCCCCGCCGCGACCGAGAGCGCCCAGCTCAACAACCAGTACCCGGGCGCGGAGATGATCGGCCCGGCCGCCTTCCAGGTCGGCGCGCTCTCGGACTCGACCGCGAAGAAGATCGAGAAGTGCCTCGAGGCACAGGGCTCGACGTTCTGATCGCATGCCGAAGCCGACGAAGCGCAACCTCCTCCTCCTGCTCCTCTGGCTCGTGCCGATCGCCGGCGTCGTCTGGTGGGCGACGAAGCAGCGCGCCCCGCAGCTGCCGCACTCGGCGACCGGGATCCTGCTGCTGGTCGGCGGCCTCGCGCTCTACGCCGTCGCGACGCTGATGCGCAGCGAGCGCTGGCAGCGGATCCTCCTGCGCTCGAACGTCCACGCCAAGCGCGCCGACACCTACGCGCTCGTCCCGATCGGCTACATGGGCAACAACGTCCTGCCGGCGCGCGGCGGCGAGGTGCTGCGCACCTTCCTGCTCGACGCGAAGCTGCCCGAGGGCGAGGCGACGAAGCGGACGATCCTCGGCACGATCCTGGCCGAGCGCGTGCTCGACGCGATCGCGCTCGGGCTGATCCTCGTGGTGCTCGCCGGCAACCTGCTCTCGCACCTCTCGCTGCCGAGCGACGGCGTGCTCGCGCTCGTCGGCGGCGTCGTGCTGGTGGCGCTCGTCGCCCTCGCGATCGCGGCGCTGCGCTTTCGCGAGCGGCTGCTGTTCGTCGCCAAGTCGCTGATCCCGCTGCTGCGGCCGTGCCGCGCGCTGCTGAGCTGGCATGGCGTCGCGCTGCTGGGGCTCTCGCTCGTCGTCTGGCTGGTCGAGGGGACCGTCTACCTCGCGATCGCGCACGCGCTGCACATGCACCTCGGGCTGCAGGACGCGCTCGCGGTCGTCGCGTTCACGAACGTCGCGTCGCTGATCCCCGCCGCGCCGGGCTACATCGGCACCTACGACGCGGCGGTGATCTTCGCCGTCGGCGCCGTCAGCACGACCGCCAAGCGGACCTCCCTGTCGTACCTGATCCTGCTGCGCTTCGTCCTCTTCATCCCGATCACGGTCGTCGGACTCGGCCTGATGGTCGCGCGCTACGGCGGCCTCGCACGGATCCGCGCCGCGCAGGCCGAGGCGCGCCGTGAGTCCCACACCGGCGAGATCGCCGCGGTGACGCCGACATGAGTTCGGCGACCGCGGACGTCGGGCGCTCCTCCTGGCTCGACGGGCTCGCCGACCGCGTGCGGCCGAGCGCCGTGCGCGACGTCGCGACCGACGGCCGCGTCTACGCCCTGCTGGTCGTCGGCGCGCTCGCGATCGGCGCGCTCTCGCTGCTGTTCCCCTCGACCCCGACCTACGACCCGTGGGCCTGGATCATCTGGGGCCGCGAGATCGCGCACCTCAACCTGCAGACGACCGGCGGCCCGTCGTGGAAGCCGCTGCCGGTCATCTTCACCACCGTCTTCTCGGTCTTCGGCAGCAGCGCCCCCGACCTCTGGCTGATCGTCGCCCGCGGCGGCGCCGCGCTCGCGATCTTCCTCGCCTTCCGCCTCGCCTTCCGGCTCACGACCGGCGAGGGCGTCCACCTCCGCAGCCGCGCGGTCGTGCCGGGCGTCGCGGCCGGCGTCGTCGCCGCGATGGCGCTGCTGATCTCCTCGCAGTTCGTGCGCACGATGGCGCTCGGCGACTCCGAGGGATTGATGGTCGCGTGCGCCCTGTGGGGGATCGAGCGCCACCTCGACGGCAGATACCGCCAGGCGTTCGTCCTCGGCGTGCTGACCGGCCTGATGCGCCCCGAGGTGTGGCCGTTCCTCGGCCTCTACGCGATCTGGCTGTTCCTGATCGACCGCGCCGCGCTGAAGCTGATCATCATCGGCTTCGTCGTTATGCTGGCGCTCTGGTTCCTGCCGGAGTGGTGGGGCTCGGGCAACATCTGGCGCGCCGCCGACCGCGCGCAGAAGCCGAACCCGGGCAGCCCCGCGTTCGCGAAGCACCCGTTCGTGAGAGTGATCCAGCAGACCTGGCCGCTCGTGATCACGCCGGTGAAGGCGGCGGCCGCGTTCGCGCTCGCCTTCGCCACCTACCAGTGGCTGCGCCACCGCCGGCAGGGCTCGATCATCCTGATCCTCGCGCTCGGCCTCGCCTGGATCGTCCTGATCGCGCTGATGACGCAGGCCGGCTTCTCCGGCAACCCCCGCTACATCATCCTCGGCTCGACGATCGTCGCCGTGATCGGCGGCGTCGGCTTCGGCCGCGTGGTCGAGCTGGTGGCCGACTTCTTCAGCGCCCGCTTCGCGCCCGCGCCCGCGATCGTGATCGGCGCCGGGCTGCTCGCGTTCGCGGCGCTGTTCGTCGGCACGCTCCACTGGTCGCTGCCGAGATTCCGCGGCTTCAAGAAGGTCGACTCGGCGCTGCGCTTCCAGGCGCAGCTGCGCTTCGACATGCGCGACGTGATCGAGAGAGCCGGCGGCTACAAGAAGGTCAAGGCGTGCGGTCCGGCCGCGACCGGCATGTACGAGGTGCCGATGCTCGCCTGGTACCTCCACGAGCACACGCTCTCGGTGCGGCTCGACCCGGCGCCGACCGGCAACGGCGTGATCCTGCGCTCGCCCGCGACCGGCGGCGACCGGCTCGCGCCGTTCCAGTCGCCGAACCCGTACCCGGCCGCCTACACGCCCATCGCGAAGCTCCATCAGACCACCCTCTTCACGACCTGTGCTGGGACAGGCACGGCTCCGGGCGCCTAGCGCCCCGAGTATCCTCCTGCCGCCGATGGCCACCGTCGCACTCCCCCGCACGAGCCGCCGCTTCGAGCTGCGCGCGTCCGATCCGGTCCTGATCGGCGTCTCGCTCGTCGTCCTGCTGGCCTTCTCCGCCTTCATCCGCACGCGCGAGATCGGCGGCTCCTTCTGGATGGACGAGGGCCTCTCGGTCGGGATCGCCTCCCATCCGCTGACGGACATCCCGAAGGTCCTCAACCACGACGGCGCGCCGCCCCTCTACTACCTGCTGCTGCACCTCTGGATGGGCGTCGCGGGCCGCAGCGAGACGGCCGTCCACTGGCTCTCGCTGATCTTCTCGCTGCTCTGCATCCCGCCCGGCATGTGGGCCGCGTGGAGCCTCTGGGGCCGCCGCGCGGGCTACATCATGGCGGTCCTCTGCGCCATCAACCCGTTCCTCACCGCGTACGGCGAGGAAGC
>JAATFK010000004.1 GCA_015655225.1 Solirubrobacterales bacterium
TCGCGGGACCAGCACCCGGACGGCGTCGGGCAGCACGCGGACCGTCGCCGGCAGGCGCGCGATCGGGTCGCCGTCGGCGTAGAGCACGAAGGGGCGGTCGGCCGCGATCCGCAGCTCGCGGGCGGGGCGGATGGCGACCTCGCGGTTGTGGACGTGCCTGCCCCAGAAGACCTTCGGCAGCCCCGAGGCGTAGCGCAGCTTCGAGACGCCCTCGATCGTCACCACGTCGAACTGGCCGTCGTCGAGCGCGGCGTCGGGCGCGAGCCGCATGCCGCCGCCGAAGGCCTGGCCGTTCGCGGCGGCGACGCTGAAGCCGACGAACGCGGAGCGGACGCCGTCCAGCTCCAGCTCGAACGTCGCCGGCCGCCAGCGCGCCATCGCGCCCACCGCGCCCCAGAGGTAGGCGGCGCCGCCGGGGACCCGCGTCGCGTTCGCGATCCGGTTCGCGTCGGAGTCGAAGCCGCAGCTCGCGATCCCGACGAAGCAGCGGCCGCCGACCTCGCCGAGGTCGATCGCGCGCGTCGCGCCGTCGGCGATCACGCGGCAGGCGGCATCGAGGTCGCGCGGGATCTTCAGCGTGCGCGCGAAGTCGTTGCCGCGGCCGCCCGGGACGATCGCGAGCAGGCCGTCGCCTCCGGCGTCGTGCAGCGCCCCGGCGACCGCGCCGACGATCCCGTCCCCGCCGCAGGCGGCCGCGACCTCGCCGGCGGTGGCGGCCGCGACCGCCAGCTCGCGCGCGTGGTCGAGGCTCGTCGTGCGCTCGACGTGGAAGCGCAGCCCGCTCGCGCGCAGCGCCGCCTCGACGCGCGGCAGCGCGCGGCCGGCGCGGCCCCCGCCGGCGGAGGGGTTGACGATCAGGGCGACGTCGCGGTCCATCGTCGGCTCAGCGGGCCCAGCCACGGTCGCGTAGGAAGTCGGCGACGACCTCGGGGCGGTCGGTCACGACGTAGGCGTCGACCATCGCGCCGTCGGTGTTGATCGTGATCGAGAGGCCGCTCGCGACCGTCCGCACCTTCGAGATCGGGGCGATCGGGCGGCCCGCGCCCATCCGCGGCGTGACGCGCCCGGTGGCGACGCTGTGGACCGCCTCGTGGGCCGCGAGGCCGTCGAGCAGACGGCGGTAGCCCTTCGTCGAGGAGTGCTTGTGGTGCGTTCGTCGGCGCATCGAGTCATCCCATTATGCTTCGGCGCCGTGCGTCGCCTGCTCCCGTCCCTCCTGCTGCTCGCGCTGCTGGCCGTCGTGCTCGCCGCCTGCGGCAGCTCCAAGAGCACGCCCGCGACGAGCGCGACGACCGCCACGACGGCCGCCGCAAGCGCCTGCCGCAGAGTCGCGCAGCCGAACCCGAAGGGCTCGCTGAAGCTCGCCAAGCCGACGCTCGTGCTCGACGCGGCGAAGACCTGGAGCGCGACCGTGCAGACGAACTGCGGGACGTTCACGATCGCGCTCGACGTGAGAGAGGCGCCGAAGACGGCGGCCTCGTTCGTCTACCTCGCGCGCAAGAAGTTCTACGACGACCTCACCTTCCACCGGATCGCGCCCGGCTTCGTGATCCAGGGCGGCGACCCGCTCGGGACCGGCACCGGCGGCCCCGGCTACACGATCGTCGAGGCGCCGCCGCAGAACGTCCGCTACACGCACGGCGTCGTCGCGATGGCGAAGACGGCGACCGAGCCCGACGGCGCGTCCGGCAGCCAGTTCTACATCGTGATCGGCGCCGACGCCCAGCTGCCGCCGCAGTACGCGGTGCTGGGGAAGGTGACGAGAGGGCTCGACGTGGTCGACCGGATCGGGAAGCTGCCGCTGCAGAGCGACGACCCGCAGGGCGCGCCGCCGGTCAGCCCGGTCGTGATGCAGCGCGTCACGGTCTCCTCGACCGGCTGAGGCCGGCCCCCGCGCGCGGGTGGCGGGGGTCGCCGGGCGCGGCTGGCCGCTGCCGCCGCGCCCGTCGGTAGCGTCCGACCCCGGCGCTCCTCGGCGCCCGGAAGCTCGATCTCGGGAGGCAACAAATGGTCGGTCGTGGTGCAAGGCGCCTGCGTCAGCACGCGCCGTGGTTCGTGGCGCTGTTCTTCGCGCTCGGAGGCGGGTCCTACGCGCTCGCGAGCGGGTCCTCGTCGGGCGGGTCCAAAAGGATCTACGCGTGCGTCACGCAGGACTACGGGACGCTGAACCTCTCGAACGCGACGCGCAGATGTCCGACGGGCCAGCGGAAGATCTCCTGGAGCGCGGACGGGACAGCCGGCCCGCGCGGCCTGCGCGGCGCGACCGGCCCCAAGGGCGCCGCCGGCGCGACCGGCCCTACGGGCGCACCCGGAGCGACCGGCGCCAAGGGCGCCACGGGAGCGACCGGCGGGGTCGGGCCGGCTGGCGCCACGGGCGCGGCCGGAGCGATTGGACCGGCCGGACCCGCCGGATCGACGGGGGCGAAGGGCGACACCGGCGAGACCGGCCCGCGGGGCGACACCGGCGCGACCGGTCCGATCGGCCCGATCGGTCCGCAGGGCGACACCGGCCCGCAGGGCGCGCCCGGCGCGAACGGCAGAGACGGCGCGAGCGCCCCCGCCGACTACGCCCACGTCTACAACCAGGGCGCGGAGGTCGTCCCGGTCGAGGCAGACATCACCTTCGACTCGACCGGCGTCGCGGCTGGCGTCAGCCACGCTCCGGGCAACGCGGGGATCGTCGTCGACTCGGCCGGCGTCTACGAGGTGCGCTTCGAGGTCAACGGCGTCGAGCCGAATCAGTTCGCGCTCTTCGACAACGGAGCGCCGCTCGCGGGGGCCACGTTCGGCTCCAGCGCCGGGACCGACACGACCGTCGGTGACACGATGGTGCAGCTCGACGCCGGCGACGTGCTGACGCTGCGCAATCACAGCTCCTCGACCGCCGTCACGCTGCAGACGCTCGCCGGCGGGACGCAGATCAACGTCAACGCGTCGCTGACGGTCCAGCGGCTGCCCGACAGCCCTTAGAAGAGGGCAGCCTGCGGCGGCGGATCGGCCGCCGCAGGCAGGGCGGGCTCGACCTCAGCGTCCGCGTCCGCGAGGCACTCGGGCCCGTCGTAGCGGGCGTCGTTGACCGCCTTCGAGACCGCCCGTGCCCGCGTCTGCTCGGGCGCGAGCGGTGCCAGCAGCGTCCGCAGGTGCTCGGGGGAGGCGTCGGGGTCGAGCCAGACCTCCTCCAGCTCGGGCGCGAGGATCACCGGCATGCGCGGGTGGATCGGCGCGATCGCGGCGTTCGCCTCCGTCGTCACGATCGTGCAGCTGCGCAGCCACTCCTCCGTGGCAGGGTCCTTCCAGCCGGTCCAGAGGCCCGCGAACGCGAACGGCGCGCCGTCGCTACGGGTGATGTGGAACGGCTGTCTGCGGCCGTCGCGTGTCCACTCGTAGAAGCCGTCGGCGACGATCAGGCAGCGGTGGCGTCTGAACGCGTCGCGGAAGGCGGGCTTCTCGGCGACCGTCTCGGCGCGCGCGTTGATCATTCTGAAGCCGACCGACGGGTCCTTCGCCCACGGCGGCGTGAAGCCCCAGCGCAGCGTCGAGGCCTCCGCGACGCCGTCCCGCTCGCGGATCGCGACGACGTCGTCGCCGGGCGCGACGTTGAAGCGTCGCTCCAGCTCGACCGACTCGCCGATCGGGAAGCGCTGGCGCAGATCGCCGGCGATCGTCGTTGCGATGGTGAAGCGACCGCACATGGTCACTTCAGGGTAGCCAGCCTGCGGCTAGCCGGCCGCTGCTCTAGCTCTCGCGCGGGCCTGTCTGCGACGCCCGAAGACCGCCATCACGCCGATCACGACGATGATGATCAGCAGGCCGATCAACAGTCCGCCGCCGATCCCGACGCCGCCGAACGGCAGCGACACCAGCTCGGCGATCCCGAGCCCGACCGCGAGCAGCACGACCACGATCCCGATCACGATCGCGAAGCCGCGGACTCTCAGCAGGGCGCTGGAGCCGGGCGGCGGCGCGAGCAGGCCCATCACGCGCAGCATGAAGAGCTGCCGGTTGCTGGGCGGCTCCTGACCGAGTCTCGTGACGGCGTCGCGCAGGTCGCCCGCGCGCCGCTCGGCGAGCGCGATCGACGCGTCCGCCATCCGGCGCAGCTGCAGCCGCTCCTGCGGCCGGGCGGCCGCGATCGCGCGCTGGTAGTAGGCGCGGGTCGCTCTCGCGTCGTAGCGCTCCGCCGCGCGGGCGCCGAGGATCGCGAGCGCCGCCGACTTGTATCTCGTCTCGGCCTCGAGCTCCTCGTTGGAGCGGGACTCGAGCTGCTGCATCGCGGCCATGCCGCCGCGCTGCTCGACCCGCATCTGCTGCTGTCGCTGTCTCGCCATCGCGGCCACAGTGTAGTGGCCGGCGGGGCAGGAGCGGCGACTGACTCAGGGCGCGGCGGCGCCGCCCGTGGGCGTGCTCGGCGCCGTGGGCTTGGTGCTCGGCGACGCGGCGCCCGACGGCGGCGCGGTCGCGCCGCTCGCGGAGGGTCCGCCCTTCCCGACCGACTTGCCGGGCGGGACGACGTAGATCCGCTGGTCCATCAGCAGCTGGCCGCCGATGTCGGGCGTCGCCGGCGGCGGACGGTAGACGTCGATGTGGCGGCCGATGATCGCGCCGCCGGTGTCGGCCGCCGTGAACCAGCCGTGGCCGGCGGTGTTGCGGTAGGCGGCGACGTAGACGCGGCTGCCGAGCGGGATCATGCTCGGGTCGACCGCGATGCTCTGGTAGTAGCTGAGCGGCTTCGAGGGACCGCTCGCGAAGCTGACGCCGGGCAGCGGGACGTACTTCGCGCCGGCGCCGTCGGACCAGCCGCCACCGTCGAGCGGGAACGTCAGCTGCTTGGACTTCGTCAGGTAGTAGGCGCCCGCTCGCCAGACCGGGCTGCCGCCCTTCCAGCCGCTGCTGCCGGCGACGCTCGGGTGCGCGGCGGCGTTGACCCAGCCACCGTCTCCGAGCGCGTCGATGTGGTAGAGCTGGCCGTCGAGGCCGATCCCGTCGCCCTCCATCGAGAGGCCGGTCGCGGAGTAGAGCCAGTCGATCCGGTGCTTGCCGGGAATCCCGGGCGCGGCGACCTTCTTGCCGACGAACCACGACTCCGGGGCGGGGTAGTACTCCGTCACCTCGACCGCGTTCAGCCAGGCGGCCTTCGCGATCGGCTTGGCGGTCGCGGCGGCGGTCCCGCCGACGGCCGACGCCAGCGCGAACGCGCTCGCGAGCAGGACGGCCAGCAGGAACGTGGGGCGACGGCGGGTCACGGCTTCGCGCAGGCTACGACACGGGTGGGCGGGCAGATCATCTCGGTCAGGCATAGACGCGGGAAACACGCACTTGAGCCCTGCGACGCGCTGTGCGGTCAGCGCACGGACCTCAGCTGAAGAGCGTCTCGCCGACCCAGCCGCCTCTGCGCGTGCCGGGCGGGACGGCGAAGACGGCGCTGCCGGTGTGCTTGATGTACTCGTTCAGCGCGTCGTTCTGCCCGAGCCGGCGCTGGATCGGGACGAACTGGGTGCGCGGATCGCGCTGGAAGGCGATGAAGAAGAGGCCGGCGTCGAGCTGGCCCAGCTCGTTGTCCATCCCGTCGGTGAACGAGTAGCCGCGGCGCAGGATCCGCACGCCGTCGTTCGTCGCCGGGGCGGCGAGCCGGATGTGCGCTCTCGGGGGGATCACCGGCAGGCCGTCGGCCCCCTTCGCGGCGAGGTTCACCGTGTCGTGCTCGCTCACGCCGGTGAGCGGGGCGCCGCTCGCCTTGCGGCGGCCGAACGTGTTCTCCTGGTCGGACAGGATGTCGCGGTCCCACGCCTCGATCAGCATGCGGATGCGGCGCGTCACGACGTAGCTGCCGTTCGTCATCCAGGCGGGACCGTCGCCCGCGCCGACCCAGACGCTCTTCTCCAGCGCGGCGGTGTCCTCGGCGACGATGTTGTTGGTCCCGTCTCTGAAGCCCATCAGGTTGCGGGGCGTCGACTGCGCGCTGCTCGTCGTCGAGGTGCGCCCGAAGCCGAGCTGCGACCAGCGCATCACCGCGACGCCGAGCGCCATCCGGGTGAGGTTGCGGACGGCGTGGAACGCGACCTGCGGGTCGTTCGCGCACGCCTGCACGCAGAGGTCGCCGTCGGACAAGTTGGGGTCGAGCTGGTCGCCCGGCAGCGCCGGCAGCGGAGCGAGCGCGGCCGGCTGTCTGCTCGCGAGGCCGAAGCGGTCCTGCCCGTCCTTCGTGAAGAGCGACGGGCCGAGCCCGATCGTGATCGTCAGGTGCGCGGCGCTCAGCCCGGCCGCCTCGCCGGTGTCGTCGGGCGGCGCCTGCGGGCTGTCGTTGTCGGGGCCGGCCGGCAGTCCCGCGCACATCCGCTCGGCCGCGAGCGACCAGGTCCGCAGCAGGTCGCGCACGTCCGCCTGGCTGTGGGTCGTCAGGTCGAAGGCGGCGAAGTGCAGGCGATCCTGCGCGGGCGTGACGATCCCCGCCTGGTGGACGCCGTGGAACGCGACGAGGTTCGTGTCGGCGGCGGTGTCGCTGCCGCTGTCGTCCTGGCCGAGCGCGTAGCCGCCGCCGGCGCCGAGCGCGAGGCCGACGCCGCCGGTGACGCCCGCGCCGATCACCTGACGCCGGGTCAGCTGCCCGCGCTTGCGGTCGGTGTCCTTGTCCTTGCGGAGCCCCATTAGGGGACCCATATTAGGCGACCCGAACTGTGGGGGCCGCTAGGCGGCGGCGGAGCAGTCCGCGCAGAGGCCCTCGACGACGAGGCTCACGTGGTCGGGCGTGAAGTCCTTGTCGCGGGCGCCCGCGAGCACGGCGTCGAAGTCGACCGGGACGTCGAGGTCCTGCACCGCGCCGCAGGAGCGGCAGACGAGGTGGTTGTGGTCGACCGTGCGGGAGTCGAACAGCAGCGCGCCGCCGCCGGCCGCGACGCTGCGGACGAGGCCGAGCTGCTCGAACAGCTCGAGCGTCGCGTAGACGGTCGGCAGCGAGGTGCCGGGCAGCGTCTGACTGACGGAGGTGAGGACTTCCTCCGCGGTCACGTGCGCGTCGCGCGCCTGCAGCATGCGGTTGATGACGAGCCGCTGAGACGTGACGCGCTGTCCACGGGCGCGCAGGCGCTCGACGAGGTCGCGGTCGATCGTCTCTGTTCTGCTGCTGCTCATCGCGGCTCGAATCGTATCGGAGGGGTTAGGCGGCCCTTATTCTAACTCACTTGTTATAGTGGCCGCAATGCTGCAAGCGATCAGCCAGCTCCGCCACCACGCCGCCCAGCAGCGCCGCGACGACGAGGCGTTCGTCCTGCGCGTCGTGCAGCCGGCGCTCGTCGGCCTGATCGACGGGACCGTCTCGACGCTCGCGCCGATCTTCGCCGCCGCGCTGCTCGCCGGCTCCCGCGCCGCGCTGTTGGTCGGGCTGGCGACCGCGCTCGGCGCCGGCATCTCGATGGGCCTCTCCGAGGGACTGTCGGACGACGGCACCGTCACCGGCCGTGGCTCGGCGGCGCGACGGGGCCTGATCACAGGCCTCGCCACCACCGTCGGCGGCACGTTCCACGCGCTCCCGTTCCTGATCGGCGACGTGCACCGGGCGCTCGCGCTCGCGGTGACGGTCGTCGCCTGCGAGCTGTTCGCGATCGCCTGGCTGCGCAAGCGCTTCCTCGCGGTCTCGCTGCGCCAGTCGCTGATCCAGGTCACGCTCGGCGGCTTCGTCGTCGTGGTCGTCGGCGTCGCGATCGGGACGGCGTAGCCCGAGCACGGTCCCTAGGATCTCGCGCCATGGAGATCCGCGCAGCAGTGCTCGAAGAGTTTGGGAAGCCCCTCGTCGTCCAAGCCGTTCAGCTGGCCGAGCCGGGACCGCAGGAGGTGTTGGTGCGGCTCGTCCACTGCGGCGTCTGCCACACCGACATGTACACGGCCAGCGGCGCCGACCCGTCGGGCTACGCGCCCGCGGTGCTCGGGCACGAGGGCGCCGGGGTCGTCGAGCGCGTCGGGGCGGACGTGACGCTGGTGAAGCCGGGCGACCACGTCGTGACGCTCTTCTCGCCCCAGTGCGGCGAGTGCGTCCACTGCCGCAGCCCGAAGACGAACCTCTGCATGGCGATCCGCGAGCAGCAGAACCAGGGCTACCTGCCGGACGGGACGACCCGGCTGCACCGCGGCGACGAGCCGCTGCGCCACTTCATGGGCACCTCGACGTTCGCCGAGTACACGGTGATGCCGCAGATCGCGCTCGCGAAGATCGACCCGGAGGCGCCGCTCGCCGGCGCCGCGCTGTTCGCCTGCGGGCTCTCGACCGGCCTCGGCGCCGCGCTCAGAACGGCGAAGGTGGAGGAGGGCTCGACGGCGGTCGTCTTCGGCGCCGGGATGGTCGGCCTCGGCGCGGTCGCGGGCGCGCGGCTCGCCGGTGCCGAGCGGATCGTCTGCGTCGACCTCTCCGAGGAGCGGCTCGCGCTGGCGAGAGGCCAGGGCGCGACCGACACGCTCGTCGGCGGGCCGGACGCGGTCCAGGCGATCCTCGACATGACCGGCGGCTTCGGTGCCGACTACACGTTCGAGGCGACCGGCAACGTGAACGTGATGCGCCAGGCGGTCGAGGCCGCGCGGATGGGGTGGGGGCTCTGCACGATCACGGGCGTCGCCGGCAAGGGCGAGCTGCTGGAGGTGATCCCGCGCTACCTGATCCAGGGACGCCGGATCGCCGGCTCGTCGTTCGGCGGCCTCAAGGGCCGGGACGACGTGCCGGCGCTGGTCGATCGCTGGATGGCGGGCGAGCTGGACGTCGAGCCGTTCATCTCGCACCGGATCTCGCTCGACGAGGTCAACAGAGGCTTCGACCTGATGCACGCGCAGGACGGGATCCGCTCCGTCATCGACTTCTAGGTCGACGACGGAGACGGACCCCGGCGCGGCGCCCGGGCCTAGCGGTCGACGGGCGACATGTCGGCGTAGCGGTCGCCGTGCGCCGCGCCGCGCGGGGCGGCCGCGTCGATCCGGTTGAGGTCGTCGGCGCTCAGGCCGA
>JAATFK010000653.1 GCA_015655225.1 Solirubrobacterales bacterium
CTCGGTCAGCTCGATCCAGTCGCCGTGGCGCCAGACGCCGGGGTAGCGGTCGAAGTACGCCTCGTGGTAGCGGGAACCATCGTCGTCCCCCCAGAGGAAGAGCGGCATCGACGGCAGCGGCGCGGTCAGCACCAGCTCGCCGACGGCGCCCACCAGCGGCTTGCCGTCCTCGTCGTAGGCCTCGACGCGCGCGCCGAGCGCGCGCGCCTGCAGCTCGCCGCGGTAGACCGGCAGCGTCGGCACGCCGCCGACGAACGCGGTGCAGACGTCGGTCCCGCCGCTGGTCGAGAACAGCCAGGTGTCGGCGCCGACGTGCTCGTAGACCCAGCCGAAGCCCTCCGGGGAGAGCGGCGAGCCGGTCGAGCCGACGGCTCGCAGGCGCGAGAGGTCGCGCCCGGCGGCCGGCTCGATGCCCGCCTTCAGGCAGCTCGCGAGGTAGCTCGCGCTCGTCCCGAAGGTCGTGATCCCGGCCTCCTGCGCGAGGTCCCACAGGACGTCGAGCGTCGGGTGGCCGGGGCTGCCGTCGTAGAGGACGATCGAGGCCTCCGTCAGCAGCACCCCGACGAGGAAGTTCCACATCATCCAGCCGGTCGTCGTGAACCAGAAGACGCGGTCGCCGGCGTGCAGGTCGAGGTGCAGGTGACCCATCTTCAGCTGCTCGACGAGGATCCCGCCGTGACCCTGGACGATCGCCTTCGGGCGCCCGGTCGTGCCGGAGCTGTAGAGGATCCAGAGCGGATGGTCGAACGGCAGCGGCGCGAACGTCAGCGGCGCCGCGCGGCCGGCGAGCCAGTCGTCCAGCAGGACCGCCTCGCGCAGGCGTGTGACGGCAGGGCGCGGCGCGAGCGTCGGGACGACGACCGTCCGGCGCACCGTCGGCAGCTGGCGCTGCAGCTCGGCGACGGCGTCGAGACGGTCGAAGTCGCGCCCGTTGTAGCGGTAGCCGTCCACGCACAACAGGACGCTCGGCTCGATCTGCGCGAAGCGGTCGGCGACGCCGTGGGCGCCGAAGTCGGGCGAGCAGGACGACCAGATCGCGCCGATCGACGCGCACGCGAGGAACGCGGCGACCGCCTCGGGCGCGTTCGGGAGGTAGGCGGCGACGCGGTCGCCGGCTCCCACGCCCTCGGCGCGCAGTGCCGCGGCGATCGCGCCGCTCAGCTCCTCCAGGCCGCCCCACGAAAGCTCCGCCAGCGGACGGCCCTCGGCGGCGTGCCGGATCGCGATCGCCTCCGGGTCACGGTCCCGGAAGGCGTGCTCGGCGTAGTTGAGCGTCGCGCCCGGGAACCACTCCGTGCCGGGCATCGCGCGGCGCTCGCCGAAGACGCCGGTCGGCTCCGTGTGCGCGCGCACGCCGGCGAACGTCCAGAGCGCCGACCAGAAGGCCTCCGGCTCGTCGACCGACCACTGCCAGAGCGCCGCGTAGTCGCCCGCCGGCACGGTGATCCCGCGCTCGTCGGCGAGCCAGCGGACGAAGCGGGTGAGCGTCGCGCGCTCAATCCGCTGGGCCGACGGGGTCCACAGCGGCTCCTCGCTCATGCGAGCGGAATCTACGCGCTCAGGGTGCCGTCGCGCCGCAGCCGCTCGCGGCGGAGCGAGATGTCGTTGCACTCGGCGCAGACCTCGGCCGGGACCAGCCCGAGCCGCATCCCGACCGCGAACAGCCGGCAGCCGATGCAGAGCGCGAAGATCGACTCGAGCCCGGCGGCGAGCACCATCACGCCGAGCAGCGCGTCGGCGGCGGTGCCGAGGCCGAAGCCGAGCGCGAGGATCGCCCCGCTCGTCGTGACGACCGCGCCGATCGCCTGCGCGAAGCGCTTCGGCGGCCCCGCGACGAGCGTCGGCTCCCCCAGCCGCGGCGCGACGACGCGCGTCGCCAGCTGGCCGAGCGGGCTGAACCGCGGGCCGCTCAGCACCCGCAGCCAGAAGCCGACGGCGAGCACCGCCAGGAGCCAGTGCCAGCCGGTCGCGAGCGCCAGCAGGGAGATCACCAGCACGCCGCCGGCGACGACGCGCGCCGCCTTCTCGTTGACGGGGCTCGGAAACCCGACCAGTCTGGTCATGAACGTGAGTGTGGCAGGTCGACGGCGGTCTGACACGGGCCTCGGGATCCCCCCTCGGGTAGGATTTCGGTCGGAGCGCACCACCAGCTGACGATGGCGATCGACCACGACCACACCCCGCCCGACGGTCCCTTCGCGGTCGACGCGACCGACCGCGACGGCACCGTGCGCCTGGTACTGCGCGGCGAGCTCGACCTGGCGGTCGCCGACGAGCTCCGGCGCGCGGTCGCCGACGCGTTCGCGACCACCCCGCCGACCGTCCTGATCGACCTCTCGGGCCTGCGCTTCATCGACTCGACCGGCCTGCGGGTCGTCCTGGAAGCGCGCGAGCTGGCTGCCGAGAGCGGCGTCGAGCTGCAACTGCGGCGCGGCCCACGCGAGGTCCAGCGGGTGTTCTCGCTCACCGGCACCGAGGACGCGCTGCCGTTCGTGGACTAGGTGCGCGTCGCGCCGACTCCCCGGAGGCAGCTGCCCACCTCGATGCCGGTCTCACGCGATCCAGAGCCGCTGTCGCTGGAGCTGCCCGCGATCCCCGACAGCGTGCCCCGCGCCCGCGGCGCGGTCCTCGCGCTCGCGCGTGACGCGGGCGCGTCGGACGACGTGCTGGGGAACATCGCGCTGGCGGTCAGCGAGGCGTGCACGAACGTCGTCCTGCACGCCTATCGCGACCGGCCCGACGCGGGCACGATGACGATCGACGCGCAGCTCGACGAGGCCGGCTTGGAGATCGTCGTGACGGACGCCGGCGGCGGGCTCGAGCCGCGCACCGACAGCCCCGGGCTCGGGATGGGCCTCGCGCTGATGGCGGCGGTCACGACGAGCCTCCAGGTCGACCACGACGGCGCTGCCACCCGCGTGCATCTCACCTTCGATCTGTGCGAGCCTCCCGCGGAGGCGCCGCATTAACACGCTGGCCCGACCGGCGTGCTACACCCTGCTTGCCTGCATCTCAGCGATCGAGGATCCATGAACGACTCCAACGGCGCCGCTCCCAACCGCGCCACCCTTCGTCCCGACGACCACGTCGTGGTGATCTTCGGCGCGACCGGCGACCTCGCCAAGCGCAAGCTCTTCCCCGGCCTCTATCACCTCGCGAACGCCGGCCTGATGCCGGACGAGTTTCGCATCATCGGCTCCGGCCGCCACGAGGTCGGGGACGACGACTTCCGCGGCCGCGTGCGCGCGGCGCTCGACGAGTTCGGCGGCGACCCGATCGACGACGAGCTGTGGGAGACGTTCGCCGCGCGGCTCTCCTACCACCCCTCGACGGTCGAGGACGCGAGCGAGCTGACCGAGGCGGTCAGAGCCGCCGAGCAGGAGATCGGCGGCGACGTGCGCCGGCTGATCTACCTGTCGGTGCCGCCGTCCGCGATGAGACCGATGGTCGAGGTGCTCGGCAGCTCC
>JAATFK010000397.1 GCA_015655225.1 Solirubrobacterales bacterium
ACGTTGACGGCGTAGACCTGGTCGAAGGTCGCCTCGTCCGTCCCGGCGGTCGTGTCGCCGGGGAAGATGCCGGCGTTGTTGACGAGCACGTCGACGCGGCCGCCGAGCAGGTCGCTCGCGGCCGTCGCCAGGGCGCTCGAGGCGGCGGCGGAGCCGTCCAGCTCGGCGGCGAGGAAGTCGGCGCGGCCGCCCGCGGCGCGGATCTCCGCGACGACCTCGGCTCCCCGCTCGGCGCTGCGCCCGCTGACAGCGACATGCGCGCCCTCGGCCGCGAACGCGGTCGCGATCGCGCGGCCGATGTTGCTGGTGGCGCCGGTGACGAGCGCCGTCTTGCCCTCGAGTCGTCTGCCCATCGTGGGAGTCCCTTCGCGGTCGTGGTCTGCGCGGCCCGGGTTGGACCGCGTGGTCCAGGATGGATAGCAGATTACTGGACCCAGCAGTCCACTCATTCCTCACGCGCCCTCCGCTCGACGGCACGCTCCCGTTCGCCTGAGGTCCGACGGCGAGGCGCCAGCGGGCGGCGGAGGTCGGTGGCGGGCATACTTGATGGCGTGACCCGCGCACGACCCACGGCGGGCGCCTCGGATGCACGCCTCGCCGAGGCGCTGGAGCCATTGCGAGCGAATCCGGCGCGTTCGGCGATCCTGCTCGACATCGACGGGACGCTCGCCCCGATCGTGCGCTACGCCGACGACGCGTACGTGCCCGAGACGACGCGCTCGCTGCTGATCGAGATCGCGCGTCGCTACGCCGTCGTCGCCTGCGTCAGCGGCCGCCGCGCCTCCGACGCCCGCCGGATCGTCTCGATCGGGACGATCTCCTACATCGGCAGCCACGGGACCGAGCTGCTGCGCGCCGGCTGGACCGAGCCGACGCTCGACCCCGCCGTCCGCGACTGGGGCAGACGGATCAACGACTTCGGCCGCGAGGCCGACACCGCCGAGCTGCGCAGGCTGCGCGTGCGACTCGAGGACAAGGGCTCGATCGTCGCCTTCCACTGGCGCGGCGCGCCCGACGAGGAGGCCGCCCGCGCCGCGATCGACGCGATCGCCGGCCGCGCCGAGCAGAGCGGCCTGCGAACCCACTGGGGCCGCAAGGTGCTGGAGGTGCGCCCGCCGGTGCGGATGGACAAGGGCGCCGGGATCGTCTCGTTCCTGGAGGACGCCGACCTCGACGCGGCCCTCTACGTCGGCGACGACGTGACCGACCTCGACGCCTTCCGCGGCCTCGGCGAGCTGGTCGCGGAGGGACGGCTGCGCCACGCGCTGCGCGTCGCCGTCGGCTCCGAGGAGGGACCCGCCGAGCTGGCCGGCGAGGCTGACCTGATCGTCGACGGGACCGACGGCGTGCGCCTGCTGCTCGAAGCGCTCCTCGCCGACGGCTAGCGGGCGAGGACCGCGATGCGCTTCACCGACTTCCTCAAGGCGACGGTGATGGCAAGCGCGGCGATGGCGACGCTGCTCGCCGCCATCACGGTCGCGGCGGCCGGCACGCAGGACGACCAGCTGCTCGTGCCGTTCTCCGCCGCCTGGTGGGTGATCGCCGCGATCAGCGGGATCACGCTCGGCCGTCGCGCCGAGACCTCGCCGCCGATCGCCCGCCTGCTGGCCGACGCCCGCACGACGCAGGCGCTCCCCGAGCAGCAGCCGGCGCGCACGCTGCTGAACCGCCTCTGGCCGCTGCTGCTGGCGACGATCGTGGCCGCCGCGCTCTCGTTCTTCCTCCCCCAAGTGGCCGCGATCGCAACCGGCTTCGCGATCATCTGGGCGCTCGCCTGGCGCCGGCAGGACGCGGCCGTGACGGCGATCGAGGGCCGCGACGGGGTCCGCTACTACGTCGAGCGCACCTCGCCGCTGCGCGCGATCCAGCTGACGCGGACGCCGGGCTTCAAGACGGGCGCCTGGGAGCTGGACGAGGTCGCCGCGCAGGCCGCGCGGCGCGAGTGAGCGCGGCCCCGAGCAGCCGAGCCGACGTCCTCGTCGTCTCGCTTGGCACGACCGCCGGCTGGCGCAACGCCGACGCGGCGCTGATCGCCGCGCTGGAGGCGGCCGGCGCACGCGTCGCGGCGGTCGCCGCCGCCCCCGTCCGCCAGGTCCGGACGTTCGCGCTGACCGACCTCGTCCAGGCGCGCGCGACGCGCGCCGCCGCCCTGCGCGGGATCGCCGAGCACGCCCCGCGCGCGCTCGTCTACTCCTCCTCGACCGCCGCGCTGCTCGGCCCTCGGCCCGGTGCGATCTGGTTCGACGCGCCGGCCGCCGACAACCGCCCTGGCCACCACGGCGCGTGGCAGCGGCCGGTCGAGCGCGCGCGGATGCTGCGCGCGACCGTGCTGCTGCCGATGGCGCCGGGGAGCCTCGCGGCGCTGCCGGCGGCGGTCGCGGCGCGGCGCGCGATCGTGCTGCCGGTGCCGGTCGAGCCCTCGGGCGCCGCAACGGCCACGCCCGCCGCGACGCGCGACGTCGACG
>JAATFK010000257.1 GCA_015655225.1 Solirubrobacterales bacterium
AAGGTTGTCGATGCCATCGCATCCATCCTGGCACGAATGTGCGATTGCTCACCTCCCACGGCCGGGGGCGGGAGTACGCTCGCCGCCATGGACCGCGCGAGACTCCGGACCGCGGCGCTGCTGATGCTCGGCACGCTCGTGCTCGGGCTCGCGTTCTCCGGCTCCTACGTCGGCGCGCTGCACGCGCCCAAGCCGCACGGGATCCCCGTCGCGGTCGCCGGCTCGGCGCAGGCCGCGCAGCAGCTGCGCAGCAGCGCCGGCAGCGCGCTCGACGTGCGCACGGTGCCCGACCGCGCGACCGGGCTGCGTCAGCTCGAGGACCGCTCGGTCTATGGCGTGCTCGTCCCCGGCCAGCAGCGCAGCCGCCTCTACGTCGCCTCCGCCGCCGGCGCGGCGGTCGCGCAGGTGCTCAGCAGCGCGATCCCCGCCGCCGCCAGACAACAGGGCCAGACCGTCGTCGTCACCGACGCGCATCCGCTGCCGGCGAACGACTCGCGCGGGATCTCCCCCTTCTACCTCGCCGTCGGCTGGATCGTCTCCGGCTATCTCGGCGCGACCGTGCTCGGCCTCACGCTCGGGATGAGCGCCGGCAGCCGCCGGCGCGCGCTCCTGCGGCTCGGCGCGCTCACCGTCTACGCGCTGCTGGCCGGGATCCTCAGCGCGATCCTCGTCAACGGCGTGATCGGGACGCTCGGCGGCCACGGCTTCCCCCTCGCCATGGTCGGCGCGCTGACGGTCCTCGCGAGCGCGACCGCGACCGCCGCGCTCGAGGCCCTGCTCGGGATCGCCGGCACCGGCGTCGTCCTGCTGCTGTTCGTCGTGCTCGGCAACCCCGGCTCCGGCGGTCCGTACGCGCGCGAGCTGCTGCCGGGGCTGTGGCGCGACACCGGCGCGCTGCTGCCGCCGGGCGGCGCGAGCGACGCGATCCGCAACCTCGTCTACTTCGACGGCCACGCGCTCAGCGGGCCGCTGCTGGTGCTGGCGCTGTGGGCGGTGGTCGGCGCCGCCGTGATGGTGGCGGTCGGCCACGTCCGGCGTGTTCCGTCCGAGGCCGCCGTCGGCGCGGCCGCAGCGTAAGGTGGTGACCCCATGAGTGCCGTCCTCGGAGCCGCGCTCGGGCCCGTCCAGCAGCACTACCTGGACGAAGCCCGGCAGATGCAGGCACTTTCGTTCGCGGTGCACATCCCGCTCGTCTGCTTCGGCGTCGCCTTCCCGCTGATGGTGCTCGTCGCCGAGTGGCTGAACCTGCGGACCGGCGACGGCCTCTACCGCACGCTCGCGCGCCGCTGGACGCGGATCATGGTCGCGCTGTTCGCGATCGGCGTGATCACCGGCACGATCCTCTCGTTCGAGCTGGGCCTGCTGTGGCCGAACTTCACCGCGACGTTCGGGAACGTCTTCGGGCTCGGCTTCGCGATCGAGGGCTTCTCCTTCTTCATGGAGGCGATCTTCATCGGGATCTACGTCTACGGCTGGGAGCGGATGCCGCCGAGATGGCACTTCGTCAGCGGGATCCCGATCGTGATCACGGGCTTCACCGGCTCGATGATGGTGATCGCCGTCAACGGCTGGATGAACCACCCGGGCGGGTACAGAATGGTGAACGGCAAGGCGGTCGACGTCCATCCCTGGAAGGCGCTGTTCGGCAACTCGTTCTTCTGGCACGAGCTGGTGCACATGTACATCGCGGCGTTCATCGTCGCCGGCTTCTGCGTCGCCGCCACGTACGCGTTCGGGAGACTGCGCGGCAACTGGGGCCGCTACGAGCGGACCGCGATCGCGATCCCGCTGACGCTCGCCGTGATCGCCGCGCCCGCGCAGCTGCTCGTCGGCGACTGGGCGGCACGCGAGGTCGCGACCAAGCAGCCGGTCAAGCTCGCCGCGATCGAGGGCCTCGGGAAGACGACGAAGAGCGCGCCCGAGCACCTGCTCGGCTGGTACGACAAGAAGGACGGGAAGGTCAAGTACGGGATCGAGATCCCCTACCTGCTCTCGCTGCTGTCGTTCCACAACCCGACCGCGACCGTGAAGGGACTCGACTCGGTCCCGCCCGACGACCGTCCCGGACCCGTCAACGTCGTGCGCTTCGCGTTCCAGACGATGGTCGGGATCGGCTCGCTGCTCGCCGTCCTCGCGGTCTTCACGCTGTGGGTGCGGTGGAGAAGACGGCGCTTGCCGATCACGCCGTGGTTCTACAGAGGGCTGGTGCTGGCGGGACCGCTGTCGATCGTCGCGCTGATCGCCGGCTGGATCACGACCGAGGTCGGCCGCCAGCCATGGATCGTCTACGGCGTGATGCGGACGAACGCGGCCGTCACGGGCGCCGGCGGCGTGCCGGTCGGCTACGGGATCCTCGCGCTCGTCTACCTCGGCGTCGCCTGCGCGGTCGTCTGGATCCTGCGCCGCCTCGCGCGCGCACCGCTCGACGCGCACGCCGACTCCCTCCCGACCGCCCCGGTCGCCTAGCTCATGTTCCTGCGCGACCTCCCCATGCTCTTCGTCCTCGGCGGACTGGTGCTCTACGCGACGCTCGCGGGCGCCGACTTCGGCGCCGGCTTCTGGCAGCTGTTCGCGGGGCGCGGGGCGAAGGGCGCGCACGTGCGCGAGCACGCGCACGAGGCGATGGCGCCCGTCTGGGAGGCGAACCACGTCTGGCTGATCTTCGTCCTGACGGTCTTCTGGACGAGCTACCCGACCGCGTTCGGCTCGATCGCCTCGACGCTCGCGGTGCCACTCTTCATCGCCGGGATCGGGATCATCTTCCGCGGCGCCGCGTACGCGCTCCGCTCGGCGACGGAGGTGCCGCGCGAGCAGCGGATGATCGACACCGCGTTCTCGCTCGCGTCGATCCTGACGCCGTTCGCGCTCGGCACGATCGCCGGCGCGATCGCCGACGGGCGCGTCCCGGTCGGCAACGCGAAGGGCGACCAGTTCACGAGCTGGCTGAACCCGGTCGCGATCACGATCGGCGTCCTCGCGGTCGTCTTCTCCTCCTATCTCGCGGCCGTCTTCCTGGCGGCCGACGCGGTCCGCGCCGGCGACGAGGAGCTGGCGCGCTCCTTCCGGCTGCGCGCGCTCGGCGCCGGGCTGGTGGCGGGCGCGGTCGCGGTCGTCGGGCTGATCGTGCTGCACCACGACGTCCACCCGCTCTACCACGAGCTGGTCGCCGGCCGGGGGCTCCCGGCCGTGCTCGTCTCCCTCGTCTTCGGGGTCGGGACGCTCGCGCTCGTCGTCGTGCGCCGCTTCGAGTGGTCGCGCTACACGGCCGCCGTCGCGGTCGCCGCGATCGTCGCCGGCTGGGCGCTCGCGCAGGAGCCGCGGCTGCTGCCCGGGCTCACCGTCCAGCAGGCGGCCGCGGGCCATGACACGCTCGTCGCGGTCGTCGTCGCCGTGATCGGCGGCGGGCTGCTCCTCTTCCCCTCGCTCGCGCTGCTGTTCTCGCTGACGCTGCGCGGCCACGTCGGCCACATCGGGCCGGCGCCCGAGGGCGTCGCCGCCGTCCCACCGCCGCACGGTCCGCTCGACGTGCTGCGCCCCGCCTCGGCCGGCCTGCTGGCGCGCGCGGCGGTCGCCTGCTTCGTCGTCGGGCTCGGCTTCCTGACCGCCGCCGACGCCGCCTGGGCGCACGTGATCGGCGTCCTCGCCCTCTTCGCCTTCATCGCGATCGGCTTCCGCGCGGCGCTGCTGCTGCCGGCGGCGGACGAGGCGGCAACCTCGGCCGATCCGCCGCCGACGCCCTAGACGAGCGGGTCCGGCAGCCCCCGGCCGCGCAGGTACGCGGCGCCCTCCATCGGGCGGCCGCCGGGCGGCTGCACGAGCGTCAGCTCCAGCGTGCCGTCGGCGGTGCCGAGCAGGAGACGGCCGGCGGCGTCGGCGAAGCGGCCGGCGGGCGGCGACGGGTGCGACGGGTCCTCCTGCGCGACGACGTGCGCCCCGCGGATCCCGAGCAGCGTGCCGTCGCTCAGCGGCAGCAGCGCGCCGATGTGCGGCGTGAGCGCGCGGACAGTCCGCTCCAGCACGACGGCGGGGTCGCGCGACGGGTCGAGGCGCCGGTCCTCGGGGCCGATCTTTTCCGCGTAGGTGACGCCCTCCTCGACCTGCTCGACGAACGGCGGCCGCTCGTCGAGCGCCCGCACGAGCAGGTCGCCGCCGATCGCTTGCAGGCGCGTCGCGAGCGTCCCGTAGGTGTCGTCGGGCGCGATCGGCTCGCGCGCCAGCAGCGCGACCGGCCCCGAGTCGAGGCCGGCCGTCAGGCGCATGATCGCGACGCCGGTCTCCTCGTCGCCGGCCATGATCGCGCGCTCGACCGGCGCCGCGCCGCGCCAGCGCGGCAGCAGCGACGGATGGACGTTCAGCATGTCGTGCTGCGAGAGCAGCGGCTCCTTGATCAGCGCGCCGAACGCGCAGACGATCACGGCGTCCGGCTGGGCCGCGCTGATGCGGGCGCGCGCGGCCTCGCCGTTCACGTCGTCGGGCTGGTCGAGGTCGATCCCGAGCGCGACCGCCGCCTCCGCGACCGGCGGCTGCGCCAGCGCGCGGCCGCGCCCGCGCGGGCGGTCGGGACGGGTGACGACGAGCCGCGGCCGGTGCTCGCTGCCGGCAAGCCGTTCGAGGACGGCGGCGGCGAAGTCGGAGGTGCCGAGGTAGACGGTGCGCACGGCGGGCGGTCGGCGGAGCGGCCGGCGCTAGGCCGACTCGCGCTCCCGCTCGGCTTCGCGCATCTCGCGCATCGCGCGCTTGCGCTGGTCGCGGGAGGTGCGCTCGAGGATCAGGACACCGTCGAGGTGGTCCATCTCGTGCTGGATCACGCGCGCCTCGAGGCCGCTCGCCTCGACCGTCAGCGGCTCGCCGAACTCGTTCTGCGCATGGACGCGCACGTAGACCGGCCGCTCCACGTCGACGAGCACGCCGGGGAGGCTGAGGCAGCCCTCTTCGAGGATCTCCTGCTCCTTGCCCGTCCACTCGATCACGGGGTTGATCAGCGCGTTCACGGGCGAGTCCTGCTCGACGCGGTAGACGAGCAGCCGCTGGAGGTTGCCGACCTGCGTCGCGGCGAGGCCGATCCCGAGCGCGTCCTCCATCAGGATCCCCATCCGCTCGACCTCCTCGCGCAGCGCGTCGTCGAACCGCTCGACCGGGAGCGCGCGCGTCTTCAGCACCGGATCGGGGAACTGGCGCACGTGCGCCAGCGCCGCGCGACGGCGCGCGGCGACCTCGGGATCGAGCGCCGGGCGCTGCTCCTCGCGCTGCTCCTCTTCCTCCGCGACCTGGTCTTGAACGTCCTCGGACATGGCCGTGAAGGATAGAGGGCTCACCGACCGCTACTGGGGATCGACGTCGACGCTCAGATTGGCGCGTCGGCCAGCCGCCGAGCGCGCGACGGCGTCGACCGCCGCCGCGACCGCCGCGACCGCCGCGCGCCGCTGCGTCGCCTTTACCAGCAGCTGGCTGCGCTCCCGCCCGCGCAGCTTGAAGAGCGGCGCGGGACCGAGCACGGAGGCGCCCGGCGGGTCGATCCGGTCGCGCAGCGCGACGGCCGCCGCCTCCGCGTCGGCGGCCTCCTCGGCCGAGCAGACGATCCGGATCAGCGACGCGAACGGGGGGTAGAGGAGCGCCTCGCGGCGGCCCAGCTCGCCGGCCAGGAAGCCGTCGCTGTCGTGGCGCGCGGCGGCGGCGATCGAGGGCGCGTCGGGCGACAGCGTCTGCACGAGGACGCGGCCCTTGCCCGCCCCCCGGCCGGCGCGGCCGCCGAGCTGGGCGATCAGCGCGAACGTGCGCTCCTCGGCGCGGAAGTCGGGGAAGCGCAGGGTGCCGTCGGCGTCGAGCACGACCCCGAGCGTCACGTCGGGGAAGTCGTGGCCCTTCGCGACGATCTGCGTCCCCACCAGGACGCCCGCCGGCGCCTGGTCGAAGCGCTCCAGCGCGCGCACGATCCCGCCCTTCGTCGCGGCCGTGTCGGCGTCGAGCCGGGTGATCGGGAAGCCGGGGTCGCCGAGCGCCTCGACCAGCTCCTGCTCGATCCGCTCGGTGCCGGCGCCGTGGCGCGCGACCGAGACCGAGCCGCAGACGGTGCACGCCGACGGGACCGGCTCGCGGTGGCCGCAGTGGTGGCAGGTGACGGCGTGCTCGTTGCGGTGGAGGACGAGCGCCACGTCGCACTGCGGACAGGTCCAGACGTGCCCGCAGGCGCGGCAGGAGAGGAAGTTCGACCAGCCGCGCCGGTTCACCAGCACGATCGCCTTGCGGCCGCCGCGGCGCACGTCGGCGAGCGCCTCGCGCGTGACGAGGTGCAGCGGATGGCGCGCCTCGCGCATGTCGAGCACCTCGACCGGCGGCAGCGGCCGGCCGTCGACGCGCTGGGTGAGGCGCAGGCGGCGGAGCGCGTGGACGCTCTCCGGGCGGGGCGTGGCTGATCCGCTCAGCAACACCGCGCCGGCCTGCTGGGCGCGGCGGGCGGCGACGCGGCGGGCGTCGTAGCGCGGGTCGCCCTCGTGCTTGTAGGCCGGCTCGTGCTCCTCGTCGACGATCACGAGCCCGAGGTCGGCGACCGGCGCGAAGACCGCCGAGCGCGGGCCGACGCAGACGCGGGCGTCACCTCGCGAGATCGCCATCCACTCGTCGAAGCGCTCGCCCTGGCCGAGCTGCGAGTGGAGCACCGCGACGGTGTCGCCGAAGCGTTGCTGGAAGCGCGCGACGGTCTGCGGCGCGAGCGCGATCTCGGGCACGAGGACGATCACGCCGCGCCCGGCCGCGAGCGCCGCCTCGGCCGCCTGGAGATAGACCTCGGTCTTGCCCGAGCCGGTGACGCCGTGCAGGAGGAAACGCAGCTCGGCGGCGGACGGTGGCGGCTCGTGCGCGGCGGCGATGCGTTGGAGCGCGGCGAGCAGGGGCGTGAGGACGGCGCGCTGCTCGTCGGTCAGGGGCGGCGGCCCATCGCTGCGAGCGCCGATCGAGCGGTTGACGGGCCGCCGCCGCTGCTCGCGTCGCTCGAGCGTGAGCAGCCCCCGCGCCGCAAGCCGCCGCAGCCCACCATGGTCAGCACCGGTCGCGGTCGCCGGCAGAGGCCCGTCGGCGACGAGCCGCTGAAGGACCGCACGCTGGCGGTCGGTCAGGCGGGTGGCGGGGTTTGCGAGGGTCGGCCGGTCGCCGCTCGCCGTCGCCCCCACGCCGCCGCCTGTCGACACCGTGGCCTCGCCGGTCGCCCCAGTCGCCGTGGCCCCGCCGGCGCCGGCGAACGGCGCCAGGAGTGGGGACGGATCGTCGCCACTCATCCGCGCGTCCGCCCCGTCCCCCGCCACTGCCTCCCTCCCCAGCGCGGTCACCTCCGCCACCAGCACCTCGCGCGCCTGCACGCGCCGGCGGACGGCTCGGCCGGCGCCCGGGGGGAGCACGAGCCCGAGTGCGCGGGCGGGGGTCGAGCAGTATTCGTCGGCGATCCAGCCGGCCAGCTCGACCAGCTCGGCGGGGATGCCGGGCTCGATCAGCTCGCGCGGCTCGGCGAGCTTCTCGGGCGGCACGTCGGAGTGGTCGGCGAGGCCGACGACGACGCCGAGCACCTCGCGGCCGCCGAACGGGACGGCCAGCAGCGACCCCACCCGTGCGGAGGCGAGGCGCTCCGGCAGCACGTAGTCGAACGGCCCGCGCACCGCGCGCGCGGTCGTGAGCGGCTCGATGCGGGCGATCGCGGGCACTCGCTCACCCTAGCCGCGCCGAAAGCGTCGCCGCCGCGCGCCCCGAACGATCGCCTCGGCGTCGCCGGCGTCAAGTACGATGCCGCCCGTGGCGCTCGAACTCCACCCCGAGGAGCAGGTGATCTTCGCCGGCCACCCGTCGTGGCGGGGGACGCTGAGCTACTACCTGAGAGGCGCGCTCGGCGCGATCGCCGCGGCCGCCGTCGCCGCTGCCGCGACCGCGATCGGCAGCAGCCTGAACGTCGCGCTGACGATCGCCGTCCTGATCCTCGTCTTCGGCCTCGTGGTCCTCGCCGGCTTCCTCTTCCGGCTCTCGACGACCTACACGATCACGAACCAGCGGCTCACGATCGAGCGCGGCATCCTCTCCAGACACGTCCAGCAGACGCGCGTCGAGCGCGTGCAGAACGTGAACACCGACCAGACCTTGGTCGACCGCCTGATGCGCGTCGGCCGGGTCGACTTCGACACCGCCGGCAGCGACGAGTCCGACTTCACCTTCCAAGGAGTCGCCGATCCGCAGCAGGTCGTGCGCGCGGT
>JAATFK010000420.1 GCA_015655225.1 Solirubrobacterales bacterium
ATGGACGACAGCGAGATCGACGCGGTCGTGATCCACGCCGTCTACCTGATCAACTGCGCCAGCGAGGATCCGGAGATCAGGAAGAAGTCGCTCGCCTCGCTGACGCAGTCGCTGCGCGTCGGCGACGCGATCGGCGCGCACTCCGTCGTCCTGCACCCCGGCTCGGCCTTGAGAGGCCACGTCGGTGAGGCGATCGCCCGTGCCGGCGAGGTCTTCCGCGAGGCGCTCGACGCGACCGATGGCTGCGCCCTGCACCTGGAGGACACGGCCGGCGCCGGCGGCACGCTCGGGCGCTCGTTCGAGGAGCTGGCGGAGCTGATCGACGCCGCCGGCGGCGGCAGACGACTCGGCGTCTGCCTCGACTCCTGCCACCTGCTCGCCTCCGGCTACGACATCCGCACGGCCGACGGCCTGACCGACGCGCTCGACCGCTTCGACGCGGCTGTCGGGCTGGAGCGCCTCGGCACGCTGCACCTGAACGACTCGCAGACGCCGCTCGGCTCCAACCGCGACCGCCACGCCAACATCGGCGAGGGCGAGCTGGGCGAAAGAGGGTGCTCGGCGTTCCTCTCGGAGCCCCGCTTCGAGGACCTGCCGGTGCTGCTGGAGACGCCCGGCCCCAACAAGAGAGGGACGAGCGGCGAGGAGATCGCGCTCGCGAACCGGCTGCGCAGAAGAGGGCTGAGAGCGCGCAGATAGCGCGGGGCGGGCCGCCGCGCGGCCCTACGCCCCCAGCCGCTCCCGCAGCCGCTGGAGGTCGTCGTGGGCGAGGCCGTGGGTGGTGAGCCAGCCGGCGGCGCCGCCGTGCGTCTCGTCGGTGACTTCGAGCACGCGCTCCATCGTCCCGACCCTCGGGGCGTGGTCCTGCGGGTCGTGGCCGACCAGCTCGTCGTGGTAGGTCGGCGAGGCGAGGAGGCGCGCGATGATCGCGTCGATCCGCTCGCCGGTCGCCATGTAGTCGGCGACGATCGTGTCGCGGTCGATCCCGGCGGCGTCGAGCGCGAAGGCGATCACGACGCCGGTGCGGTCCTTGCCGGCGGCGCAGTGGACGAGCACGGCGCCCTCGGCGCGGGCGATCGCCCGGACGGCCGCGACGATCGAGTCGGGCCGGCGCCGCAGATAGCTGAGGTAGGCGCGCACGACCGGCGGCTCGCCGGCGAACTCGTCGTCGAGCGCCGGGCCCCACGGTCTCACCGTGTCGGCCTCGAGGTCGGTGTTGCCGCCCGAGTCGGGGTAGAGCGAGTGGTGCTCGATCCGCACGCGGGGGACGCGGGTCATCGGCCCGGCGCCCTCGCGCGCGACCTCGACGTCGGTGCGAAGGTCGATCACCGTCTCGAGCGCGAGCTCGTCCAGCAGCCGGCGCACGTCGTCGTCGCTGAGCGCCTGCAGGTTGTCGGAGCGCAGGAGCGCGCCCGGGGTGACGGCGCGCGCGTTGACCGCTCCGTCGAGCGCGATCCAGCGCGGTGCCTCGGTCGTGGTCATCCCTTGATGGTGCCGGACACCGGATCTGGGTGCGACCTGCCCGCCGCCGCCCCGCCCGCGCTCAGCAGCGCGTCGCCGACGGCGGTCCGGCGACAGAGGAGCGCGCGGCCCTCGCGATCGGTCACGACGAGGCCGGCCGCGCGCAGCGACGAGACCGCCTGGGAGATCGCGCCCGGCGTCAGCCCGAGCCGCGCCGCCAGCTCGCCGCCCGAGCGCGGCACGTCGAGCTGGGCGAGCAGCGCCGCGCGCGTCTTCCCGACCACGCCGGCGAGCGCGTCGGGCGTGCCGCTCCCGACCGGCTCCCACAGCGTCCCGACGCCGCGCGCCGGGTAGATCACGCTCGGCTGCCACGGCGGGTCGACGACCGAGCGCACCTGCGGCCAGACGAACAGCGACGGCATCAGCAGCAGGCCGCGACCGTCGAGCGCGACGACCTGGTCGTGGCGGGAGGAGACCTGCAGCACGTCGCCGCTGCGCTGGACGGTCGGGTGCAGGTCGGCCAGCAGCGCGGCCGTGCCGCCGTCGGCGAGCCGCCGCGCGCGGTGCATGATGTCGCTCTCCAGCAGCGCACGCATGCGCGGCCACTGCGGGGCGAGCGCGCGGTCCCAGTAGGCGCGCACGAGCGCCGCGACGCGCGGCAGCTCGGTCGCGGGGTCGTCGCGCAGCGGTCGCAGGATCGGCGGCACGCCGCGGGGGTGGATCCAGCGCAGCTCGCGGCGGACCTGCTCGGCCGGCGTCGCGCGCAGGCGCCGCAGCTCGTTCGCGAACAGCGGCAGCGGCTCGCTCGGCGGCGGGGTGAGGAAATCGGGGACGTAGCCCTCGGTCGGGACGAGCGCCTCCAGCAGCCGCAGGTCGAGGTCGGCGACGAGTGGCCTCGTCTGCTCGACCCACGGGAGGTGGATCGCGTGCGCGCCGGGGTCGCGCAGCGTCACGAGGCTCGCGACCGCCTCGAACAGCGGCGAGCCGGCGAGGCGCGTCTGCGCGATGTCCTCGGCCGTCAGCTCGAACTCGAACATGGGTGGTCAAGTTTAGCTCTCTCTGAATCGTGTTCGCTCGTGTTGGGTTTCATTTCAACCATGGCTGAACTGCTCGACTTCGTCGCGGCGCACCGGCGATGCTGGCGAGCGATGTCCTCGACGACCGTCACCAGCCGGCGCAGCTTCGGCCTGCATCGCTACGGCCCCGTGCTGCGGGCGCCCCAGGCGCTGCCGCTCGCGGCCGGCAGCTACGTCAGCCGCGCCGGCCAGGCGGGCGGCTCGCTCGCGATCCTGCTCGCCGTCCGCCACGCGACCGGCTCGTTCGGCACGGCCGGCACCGCTGCCGGGCTGGCGGCCGCCGGCGCGGCCGGCAGCCGCGTCGTGCAGGGGCGGCTGATGGACCGCGTCGGGCACGGGCGCGTGCTGCTGCCCGTCAGCCTCGTGCAGCTGCTCGTGAGCGCCGCCCTCGCGGTCGCCGTCGCCGAGCGCGCGGGGGCCCTCGTCCTGATCGTGCTCGCGACGCTGCTCGGCATCACGCTGCCGGCGGTCAACGCGATGATGCGGACGCTCTGGACGCTGCTGCTGCCCGACGCCGCGCAGCGAACGGTCGCGTCGACGCTCGAATCGCTCATCACGGAGCTGTCGTTCATGACCGGGCCGGCGCTCGCGGGCGTGCTCGCGACGACCGTCTCCCCCACCGCAGCGCTGCTGGCGATGGGCGTGCTGACGGCGACCGGCACCGCGATCGTCACCGCCACCCGCCCGTCGCGCGCGTGGCGGCCGCACCCGCGCGCGGTCGCGGAGCACGGCGCGCTCGCGCGGCTGCTGGTGGCGCCCGTCGCGATCGCGCTCGCGGTCGGGCTCGCGGCCGGCACCGTCGACGTCGCCGTCGCCTCCTTCGCGAGCGCTCACGGCGAGGCGGGCGTGACCGGCGGGCTGCTCGGCGTGTGGGCGGCCGGCAGCCTGGTCGGCGGCATCTGGTACGGCGCGCGGCGCTGGCGGCCGACCTCGCGCGAGCCACGGCTGGTCGCCTGCCTCACGCTGTTCGCGCTGACGCTCGCGCTGCTGCCGCTCGCCTCCTCCCCGCTCGGGCTGGGACTCCTGCTGCTGCTGAACGGGCTGCCGATCGCGCCGGCGCTGACGACCGTCTACCTGCTGATCGACGACCGCGTCCCGCCCGAGCGCGTGACGGAGGCGTTCGCCTGGGCCAGCTCCGCGCTGCCGGCCGGCGCGTCGATGGGCACCGTCCTGGCCGGCTGGATCGTCACCGGCGCCGGCCCGCGCGCGGGCTTCGTGACGGGCGCGGGGCTGGCACTGCTCGGCGTCGTCGCGGCGCTCCGAACCGCGCAGGTGGCGCGGCGAACGGTGGCCGGCCGGCACGCCGCCGCCCTTCGCTGAACAGGTCAAAGTTGCTGCCCCTCTAGGGGAGCAACTTTGATGTGATGCGGCGGGCGCGGTAGCGCGGGGCGGCGGCGCGGCGGGAGCGCGGGCGCGGCGGGGCGCCGGCGCGGCGGAAGCGCGGGTGCGGCGCCGCGGAAGCCCGGGCGTGGCGCGGCTACGCCGCGGCCGCGTCCAGCATCGCCGCGCCGAGCAGGTGGTCCAGCTCGGCGTGGAACGCGGCGTTGGCCGCGACGCGGTAGCCGTTACCGAGGCGCAGCCGGCGGGCGCCGGCGGTGGTGCGCATCTCCAGCACGACGTCGGACTCGCCGGGGAAGGTCTCCAGCAGCTGCTTGAGGTCGTCGATCACCGACGCGCGCAGGACCGTCGCGTCGAGCCGCAGCCGCACCGGCGCCGGGCCGACCGGGACCTGGGCGGCCTGCTCGCGGGCCTTCGCGACCTCCGCCTCGGTCGGGGCGAAGGCGTTCGCCTCCTGGACGACGACGCAGGTCTTGGAGGCGTCGCGATGGTCGACGCGCCCGCGCACGAGCACGACCGAGTCAAGCGCGAACGCCTCCTCGGAGGTCGCCAGCACTCTGCCGAAGACGAGGATCTCGACCGTCCCCTCGAGGTCGTCGAGGGTGGCGAACATCATGTGATCGCCTCTTCTGGTGCGGATTCTCTTGGCCTGCGTGATGATCCCGCCGACCGTCACCCACTCCTGGTCCTTGCGGTCGGGCAGCTCGGCGAGCGAGCAGTCGACCTTCAGCCGCATCGCCTCGCGGACCGCCTTGAGCGGATGGGCGGAGATGAAGAGGCCGATCGACTCCTTCTCGACCGCGAGCAGCTCGGCCTGGTCGAACTCCTCCGTCGGGATCGGCGGGTGGCTCGGGGCCGCGAAGGCGGCGGCGGCCGAGCCGGGCGCGGCGTCGGCAGGACCGCCGAGGTCGAAGATCGAGCCCTGGCCGATCAGCGCGTCCTGCTGCGCCTTCTGGCCGGCGCCCTGCGCCTGCTCCAGCACCTCGAGCATCCCCTTGCGGGTCGCGCCGGTCGAGGTGAAGGCGCCGCATCTGATCAGCGCCTCGATCGCCTTCTTGTTGACGGCGCGGTTGTCGACGCGGCTGCAGAAGTCCCACAGCGAGTCGAACGGACCGTCCTCCTCGCGCGTGCGCTTGATCGCCTCGACCGCCGCGTAGCCGACGCCCTTGACGGCGTCGAGGCCGAAGCGGATGTGGCCCTCGACGACGATGAACTCGTGGTCGGACTCGTTCACGTCCGGCGGCAGGATCTCGATCCCCATCTGCTCCGTCTGCGCGACGAAGAACGGGACCTTGTCCTTCGTGTCCATCACGGAGGAGATCAGCGCGGCCATGTACTCGGCCGGGTAGTTCGCCTTCAGCCAGGCGGTGCGGTAGGCGATCAGCGCGTAGCAGGCGGCGTGCGCCTTGTTGAACGAGTAGTCGGCCGACTTCTCGTTCGTCTGCCAGAGGAACTCGATCACCGACTCGCTCGTGCCCGACGCGCGGCAGCCCTCGATGAACTCCGGCTTCAGCTTCGCCATCGCCTCGCGGTTCTTCTTGCCGATCGCCTTGCGCAGGTCGTCCGCCTTGGCGCC
>JAATFK010000648.1 GCA_015655225.1 Solirubrobacterales bacterium
ACCGACCCCGAGATCCTGCGCACGAACCTCGCCTCGGTGATCCTCCAGATGGCCGCGCTCGGGCTCGGCGAGATCGAGGACTTCCCCTTCCTCGACCCGCCCGACAGGCGCCAGATCCGCGACGGCGTCCTGCTGCTGCAGGAGCTGGGCGCGCTCGACCCCGACGCGACCGACCCCGCCAAGCGACTGACGCCGCTCGGCCGCAGACTGGCGCAGCTGCCGGTCGACCCGCGCTTCGGGCGGATGGTGCTGGAGGCCGACCGGCTCGGCTGCGTCGAGGAGGTCGTCGTGATCGCGGCCGCGCTCTCGATCCAGGACCCGCGCGAGCGCCCGACCGAGTTCCGCGCGCAGGCCGACCAGCTCCACGCCCGCTTCAGAGACGAGCACTCCGACTTCGTCGCCTTCCTCAACCTCTGGAACCACCTGCGGGAGCAGCAGCGCGAGCTGTCCGGCAGCCAGTTCCGCAAGCGGTTGAGAGGCGAGTTCCTGCACTACCTGCGCGTCCGCGAGTGGCAGGACCTGGCCGGCCAGCTGCGCTCCTCCGCGAGAGCGATCGGGTTGACGCTGAACCAGGAGGCGGCGGAGCCTCAGCAGATCCACGTCGCGATGCTTGCCGGCCTGCTCTCCCACGTCGGCGTGAGAGACGAGCGCAGACGCGGCGAGTACCTCGGCGCCCGCGGCGCTCGCTTCGCGATCTTCCCCGGCTCGGTGCTCGTCCGCAGACAGCCGACCTGGGTGATGGCGGCCGAGCTGGTCGAGACGACGCGGCTGTGGGGGCGCACCGCGGCGCGGATCGAGCCGGCATGGGTCGAGCCGCTCGCGGGCCACCTCGTCAGACGCAGCTACGACGACCCGCATTGGGAGCGACGGCGCGCCTCCGTCGTCGCGCTGGAGCGGGTGACGCTCTACGGGCTGCCGATCGTCGCCGGGCGCAGAGTCGCCTACGGCGCGATCGACCCGGTCCTCTCGCGCGAGCTGTTCATCCGCCGCGCGCTGGTCGAGGGCGACTGGGAGACGCGCCACCACTTCTTCCACGAGAACCGCCAGGCGCTCGCCGACGTGGAGGCGCTGGAGGACCGCGTGCGACGGCGCGACATCCTCGTCGACGACCAGACGCTTCACGACTTCTACGACGCGCGGATCCCGGCCGAGGTCGTCTCCGGCGCCCACTTCGACCGCTGGTGGAGACGCGCCCGCAGAGCCGATCCGGAGCTGCTGTCGTTCACCCGCGAGCTGCTCGTCAACGCCGCCGCGGCCGACGCCGTCGACCCCGCCGCGTGGCCGGAGGAGTGGCACGACGGCTCGCTGTCGCTGCCGCTCAGCTACCGCTTCGAGCCGGGCGCGCCGGACGACGGCGTCACCGTCCACGTCCCGCTCGCCGCGCTCGCGGAGCTGGAGGGCGGGAGCTTCGCGTGGCTCGTCCCGGGGCTGCGACGCGAGCTGGTGACGGCGCTCGTGCGCGCGCTGCCGAAGGAGCTGCGGCGCCCGCTCGTGCCGGTGCCGGAGGTGGTCGAGCAGGTGCTGGAGCGGATTGCGCCCGGCGAGCCGCTGCTCGACGCCGTCGCGCGCTCGCTCCAGCAGTTGCGCGGCGTGCGCGTGCCGGAGGGGGCGTGGGACCAGCTGGAGCTGGCGCCGCACCTGCGGCCGCGCTTCTCGGTCGAGGACCAGCACGGCGCCGCGCTCGCCGTCGGGACCGATCTCGACGCGCTGCGCGAGCAGGTGCGGCCGCGGCTGCAGGCCGAGCTGGCGGCCGCCGCGGGGCCGTCGTTGGAGCGCACCGGGCTGACCAGCTGGACGATCGGGACGCTGCCGCGCGAGGTCGAGCTGCCGGGCGCCGGCAGCCTCGCGCGGGCCTACCCGGCGCTCGTGGACGAGGGCGCGACGGTCGGCGTGCGGATGCTCGACACGGCCGCCGCGCAGATCGGCGCGCACCACCTCGGCACCCGCCGGCTGCTGCGACTGACGGTCCCCTCGCCGGCGCGAGCGGTCGAGCGCGGGCTCACGAACGCGGCGAAGCTGACGCTCGCGGGCGCGCCGCACGGCGGCGCCTCGGGGGTGCTGGACGACGCCACGACGGCCGCGCTCGACGCCCTGATCGGCGCCGCCGGCGGCCCCGCCTGGGACGAGCAGGCGTGGGGCGTGCTGCACGACTACGTCGCGCGCGAGCTGGCCGGGACGGTCGCGAAGGTCGTCGCGTGGGTCGTGCGGATCCTCGACGCCGCGCGGGCGGTGCAGGGGGCGCTCGACCAGCTGCCGGCCGAGGCGGCGTTCCAGCCGGCGCGGATCGACGTGGCGCGGCAGCTCGGCCGGCTCGTCTACCCGGGCTTCGTCGCGGCCGCCGGCGTCGCGCGGCTGCCGGACGTCGAGCGGTACCTGCTGGGCGCCAGACGCCGCGTCGAGCAGCTTCCGCGCGGCCTCGCGGCCGACCGCGACCGCATGAGAACGGTCGAGGAGCTGGAGTCGGCCTACCGCTTCGCGCTCGGCGCGGTCCCGGCCGGCGCGGTCCAGCCGGCGCCGCTGCGCGAGGTGCCGTGGGCGCTGGAGGAGCTGCGCGTCTCGTACTTCGCGCAGGGCCTCGGGGCACGCGGGCAGGCGTCGCCGAAGCAGGTTCGCAAGCTGCTGGCCGAGGCGGCGCGGGGATGAGCGCGGGGACGGGCCGGCCACTGCGCTGGGGCGTGCTGGGGACCGGACGGATCGCGGCCGACTTCACCGCCGACCTTGCGCTGACGGGCTCCGGCACGATCGTCGCGGTCGGCTCGCGCACCGCTGCGTCGGCCGACCGGTTCGGCGACCGCTTCGGGATCCCGCGACGCCACGCGAGCTACGAGGCGCTCGTCGCCGACCCACGGGTCGACGCCGTCTACGTGGCGACGCCGCACCCGGCGCACCACGCGAACGCGACGCTGGCGCTGGAGGCGGGCAAGGCGGTCCTGGTCGAGAAGGCGTTCACGATGAACGCGGCGCAGGCGCGGGAGCTGGTCGCGCTCGCCCGCGCGAAGGGGCTGTTCCTGATGGAGGCGATGTGGACCCGCTTCCTCCCGCACATGCGCGAGATCCGGCGCCTGCTGGACGAGGGCGCGCTCGGGCAGCTCGTGACCGTGACCGCCGACCTCGGCGAGTGGTTCGCGCCCGACCCCACCGACCGGCTGTTCGCGCCCGAGCTGGGCGGCGGCGCGCTGCTCGACCTCGGCGTCTACCCTGTCTCGTTCGCCTCGATGGTGCTGGGGCGTCCGTCGCGGATCGTCGCGCTGCTGGAGCCGGCGTTCACCGGCGTCGACGGCCAGGCCTCGATCCTGCTGGGCCACGAGAGCGGCGCGCAGGCGCTGCTCAACTGCACGTCGGGAGCGACCAGCCCGGTGCGGGCGGCGATCGTCGGCACCGAGGCGCGGATCGAGATCGACCCCGTCTGGATCGGGCCGGCCGGCTTCACGCTGACGCCGCGGACCGGCCGGCCGACCCGCTTCGAGGAGCCGCACGTCGGCAACGGCCTGCGTCACGAGGCCGACGAGGTCGCCCGCTGCCTCGCCGAGGGTCTGACCGAGAGCCCGGTGATGAGCCTCGACGAGACGGTCTCGATCATGGAGACGCTCGACGCGGTGCTCGCCGAGGCGGGCTAGCTGCCGCTGCTCGCGGTCGGGACCTGGTCGCTGACGAACGCGCCCAGCGCGCGGGCCAGGGCGGCCGGCTGGTCCAGCGGGATCAGGGTGTAGGAATCGGCGATCTCGACAAGCCGTCCCTGCGGCAGCAGCGCCGCCAGACGGGCGCCGTGCTCGCGGGGCATCAGCCGGTCCTCGGGGGCCCAGACGACGAGCGCGGGACGGTCGAAGCCGGGCAGCCGCAGCTCGCACGCCTTCAGCAGGTCGCGCCGCGCCTGCGCAGCGGCGCGGACGTAGGCGCGCAGGTCGCGCCGGACGCCTGCCTGGGTGAGCGCCGGGGCGAGCCAGGCGTCCATCACGGCGTCGGGGACCGGGCGCTTGCTCATCCAGCCGAAGGTGAACGGCGCGCGCCGCAAGGGGCGCCAGCGGAGCGGCTGGAGCGCGGCGTTGACCCCGCCGGGGACGAGCCCCGCGGCGGCGGCGAACCGGCCCGGCAGCCCCGGCGGGACGTTGTCGAACGCCTCGCAGGCGACGATCGCGAGGCGGCCGATGCGCTCGTCGTACTCGCCGACGAGCGTCAGCGGACCGCCCCAGTCCACCACCGCGAGCGTCACGTCGCGCAGGTCGAGCCGCTCCAGCAGCTCGGTGATCAGCCGCGCGATGCCACCCATCGAGAGGTCGGCGCCGGGGCGCATCGGCCGGCGGTGGGAGCCGAGCGGGAGCGTCGGCAGGATCGCGCGGAAGGGAACGCCGGCGGCGCGCAGCTCGCGCAGCAGCGGGTGCCAGACGGAACCGTCCATCAGCAGGCCGTGGGAGAAGACGATCACCGGTCCGTCGCCGCCGGTGTCCTCGTAGTCGATCGTTCCGGCCGAGAGCGTCGCGCGGGGCATCGTCCCACCTCCAGATCTGATTTGATAGATCGCTCTAGCGGACGCTACCCTCCCGCTTTCAGAAGAGCAAGGTCGAACCGGAGGGGCATGCGGTGCCGGAGACAACGAAGGATCGGATCGTCGACGCGAGCGCGGAGCTGTTCCAGCTCCAGGGCTACGCCGGGACGGGGATGAGACAGATCGTCGCGCGGGCGAGCGCGCCATTCGGTTCGATCTACCACCACTTCCCCGGCGGCAAGGAGGAGCTGGGCGCCGAGACCATCCGCGTCTCGGGGGCCCTCTACCTCCAGCTGCTCGATCTCTTCCTCGATCCCGCGCCGGACGTCGTCACCGGCGTCGAGGAGTTCTTCGCCGGCGCCGCCGTCACGCTGCGCGAGAGCGACTATGCCGAGGGCTGCCCGATCGCGACCGTCGCGCTCGAGGTCGCGAGCACGAGCGAGCCGCTGCGCGCGGCGACCGCCGAGGTCTTCGACAGCTGGATCGACGCCGCCGCCGCGCGCTTTGCCGACGCCGGACTCGACGCCGCCACCGCCCGTGCGCTTGCGATCGGCACGATCGCCGGCCTGGAGGGCGCCTTCGTCCTCTGCCGCGCGCTGCGGAGCACCGAGCCGATGGAGGTCGCCGGCGCGGTCGCGGTCGCCCAGCTGCGCGCCGCGCTCGGCTGATCCGCCGCGCTCGGCTGATCAGGTGACGGTCGGCAGGTGCAGCAGGACCCGCCCGCCGCCGGCCGCCGCGCCCGCCGTCGCCACGGCGGTGACGTCGCCGCCGCACGAGCGCGCGAGGCGGCGGGCGAGCGGCAGCCCGAGCCCCCCGCTTGCGGCACTCGAGACGCCCGGCCCGAAGATCCGCTCGACCTCGCCGGGCTCGATCCCGCCGCCGTCGTCCCGTACCCGCACAAGCACCTCGCCCCCGACGCCAGCGCGAAGGGCTTCGTCAGGTAGTCATCGCCGCCGGCGTGGAAGCCGGCGAGCCGGTCGGGCAACGTGTCGCGGCCTGTGAGGAAGAGGGGGCCGGGCGGCACGATCGAGAACGCCTCGACGGCCTCGTGCCCGGTCATCGTCGCGCGGACGGCGAAGCCCTCCGCGCGACCCGGCGTCGTCCTCGCAGAGCCCGATGCGGGTCTGGTCCATCGATCCATCATGGCGCCTGAACGGCGCCGCGACGGGGATTCGGCGATGCAGTCAGGTTCGATTCATGCGACGCTGGCATCGTGACGAACGTGCTCGCCACCCTCACCAGTGCGATCCCGCTGGCCTCGATCTCGGGCTCGATCATCGATTCGGTCGGCCATCACGGCGTGGTGGCGGTCTTCTTCCTGATGATGGGCGATTCGCTGCTGCCGGTCGGTGGCGAGCTGATCATGCTCTACGCCGGCGTGATCGCCGCCGGAGCCGTCGCGGGCGCCGACCCGTCGCTGTTCGGCTGGCATCCCGCCCAGGGGTTCGCGACCTACGTCCTGCTCGTGCTGAGCGGAGCCGTCGGGTACGTCGTCGGGTGCCTGATCGGCTGGCTGATCGGCCGCTGGGGCGGTCGGCCGCTGCTCGACCGCTACGGCAGATGGGTGCACCTCACACCGGCACGGCTCGACCAGGCCGAGCGCTGGTTCGACCGCTTCGGCGATGCCGCGGTGTTCCTCGGGCGGCTGACGCCGGTCGCGCGCTCGTTCGTCTCGATTCCCGCCGGCACGCTCGAGAAGCCGCTACCGAGCTACCTCGTGCTGAGCTTCCTCGGGAACCTGATCTGGTGCGCCGCGTTCGCTGCCGTCGGCTGGGCGGTGAGCGGCAGCTGGGAGTCGATCCATCACGCGTTCAGCTACGTCGACGTGATCGTCGTGGTGCTGATCGTGGCTGCAGCCGTCGCGCTGCTCGTCCGCTGGCGGCGGGGTCGCCGCGAAGCGGTCGAGGCGCGCTCCTGATGCACGACCCGATCAGCGTCTTCCAGGGGATCGTCCTCGGGCTCGTGCAGGGGATCGCGGAGCCCTTCCCGATCTCCAGCCTCGGGCACGGCGTGATCATGCCGAAGCTGTTCGGCTGGGACGTCCACCAGAACGACACGTTCTTCCTGACCTTCCTCGTCGCGACGCACCTCGCGCCCGCGCTCGTGCTGGTCGTCTACTTCCTGAAGGACTGGGTCCGAATCCTGCGCGGGCTCGGCCGCTCGCTGCGCGACCGCGGCATCGCGCCCGGCGACACCGACGCGCGGCTCGGCTGGCTGATCGTCGTCGGGACGATCC
>JAATFK010000306.1 GCA_015655225.1 Solirubrobacterales bacterium
GGCTTCAGCAGGTAGTAGTCGAGGGCCGCCTCGTTGATCGCGGCGATCGCGGCGCTCGTGTCGGCGTAGGCGGTCAGCAGGACGCGCTTGGCCTCGGGGACGAGCTTGCGGGCCTCGACCAGGTACTCGGTCCCGGCCATCCCCGGCATCCGCTGGTCGGCGATCAGGAGGGCGACCTGGTCGCCGCGCGTGCGCAGCTCTCTCAGCAGCTCCAGCGCCTCCGGGCCCGAGCCGACGCGCATGATCCGGTAGCGCTCGCCGAACCCGCGACGCAGGTCGCGGGCGACCGCCGCAAGGACCGCCGGCTCGTCGTCGACCGCGACGATCGCGGGACGCCGCTGATGCGTGGCGGCGTCGTCCGGACGCCCGTCGGTTGCCGTCGTGACGCTCACATCAGCGAATGTAGGCGATTTCCGTGCGGATGTCCCGTGTGGGGGTGGGGACGTGCGGAAAGCGAACGTGCGTTCGCTAAAATGGAGGGCATGGGCAAGGTCTGGGTACTCGACACGGAGACGAAGGGGACGGGCGCCACGGTGCGTCCCCTCGACGCTGTCCTGAAGCGGGGCGGCTCCGCCGACGGGCCGGTCTTCGTCCCCCGCGAGCCGGCGCCCCGCGAGGCGGCCGGGCCGGCACCGAGAGCGCCGCGAGCGTTCAAGGTCGTCGACCTGCTGACGCGCGAGACGCTGGTCGAGCACGCCGACGTGCGCGCGACCGTCGCGGCGCTCGACGGACGCCGCGGCGTCGACGTCAGCATCTTCGTCTGGCAGCCCCGCCACGAGCGCTGGCGCGCGCTGACGCTTCGCGAGGAGCGCGTGCTGTGGGACCTGCGCGACCGCCGCGCGGCGGCGGGCGGGGCCGACGGTCAGGCCGCGGCCGCCTAGGGCACCCAGGTCTCGCCGAGCGGCGTCAGCTGCAGCTCGTGCGTCGCCGAGCGCTCGTCCTGGTCGGCCAGGAACAGCACCGCCTCGGCCAGCCGGTGCGGGTCGGCGAGCGCCTCGCGTCTCGCCCCGGGGCGCAGCTCGCCGCTCAGCGGCTCGATTCCCGCGTCCACGATCAGCAGCGCCACCTGGATCCCCTGCTCCCGCAGCTCGAGCGCCGCCGCCTGCGTGATCGCCCGCACCCCGAACGCCCCTGCGGCCCACAGGCCGCGCCCCGGCATCGCCCGGCGCGACGAGCCGCCGGTCACCTGCACGAGCGTCGCCGGCCGACCCTGCTGGACCGCGAACGCCCCCGCCGCCGACAGGAACGAGAAGGCCGAGCGCGCGGGCGCCTCCGCCCAGGCGTCGAACGCGTCCGGCGCCGCGCCGGCGATCGGGCCGCCGCCGAACGGGCCGGTGCGTCTCCCGCCGTAGGCGCTCGCGGCGTTCACCACGAGGTCGACGCCGCCGTGCGCGGCGGCCGCGTCGGCGAGCGTCCGCGTGACGCTCGCCTGGTCGGTCACGTCCGTGCGCAGCGCGAGCGCGCCGGCCTCGCGCACGCCGTCGAGCGTCGCGTCGGAGACCGCCGCGCCGGCGACCTTCCAGCCGCGCTCCAGCAGCAGCTCGATGATCGCGCGCCCGAGGTTGCGGGCCCCGAACACGAGCGCGCTGCGGGATTCCTGAGGCGCGCCGGTCATCCGCGTGCGTCCCGCTAGGCGATCGCGTCGACGACGTAGTCGACGCAGGCGGTCAGCGCCTCCACGTCGGCCGGCTCGATCGCCGGGAACATCGCGATCCGCAGCTGGTTGCGCCCGAGCTTGCGGTACGGCTCGGTGTCGACGATCCCGTTCGCGCGCAGCGCCTTCGCGACCGCCGCCGCGTCGACCGCCTCGTCGAAGTCGACCGTCCCGACGACGAGCGAGCGCTTCGCCGGATCGCTCACGAACGGCGTCGCGAACGACGACGCCTCGGCCCACTGGTAGAGGTGGTCGGAGGACGCGGTCGTCCGCGCGACCATCCCGTCGAGGCCGCCGCCCGCCAGCATCCACTCGATCTGGTCGGCGAGCATGACGAGCGTCGCGATCGCCGGCGTGTTGTAGGTCTGGTCCTTCTTCGAGTTGTCGAGCGCGGTCGCGAGCGACAGGAACTCGGGGATCCAGCGGTCGCCCGCGTCCAGCTCGGCGATCCGCTCCTGCGCCGCCGGGCTCAGCAGCGCGAGCCAGAGGCCGCCGTCGGAGGCGAAGCTCTTCTGCGGCGCGAAGTAGTACGCGTCCACGTCGGCGGCGTTCACCGGCAGGCCGCCGGCGCCCGAGGTCGCGTCGATCAGGACGAGGCCGTCGCCGACCCGCTGCACCGGGACCATCACGCCGGTCGAGGTCTCGTTGTGGGCCCACGCGACGACGTCGGCGCTCGCGTCGGCGGTCGGCGCGGGCGCGTCGCCGGCGTCGGCGCTGACCACGATCGAGTCCGCCAGGAAGGGCGCGCCGTTCGTGGAGCTGGCGAACTTCTGCGAGAACTCGCCGTAGGTCAGGTGCAGCGCGCGCTCGCGCACGAGGCTGAAGGTGGCGGCGTCCCAGAAGGCGGTCGTGCCGCCGTTGCCGAGCGCGACCTCGTAGCCGTCCGGCACGGCGAACAGCTCGGCCAGCCCGCTGCGCACGCGGCCGACCAGCGCTCTGACCGGCTTCTGGCGGTGCGACGTGCCCATCACGGCGGCGCCGTCGCCGTTCGCGAGGCGCTCGAGCTGGGCGGGGCGGACCTTCGACGGGCCGCAGCCGAAGCGGCCGTCGGCGGGCCGCTGCACCGGCACCATCACGCCGGTCGAGGTCTCGTTGTGCGCCCAGCCGATGACGTCGACATCGGGGTCGCCGGTCGGCGCGGGCGCGTCGCCGGGCTCGGCGGAGACGACGATCGGCTCCTCGAGGAACGGCGCGCCGGCCGTCGCCTTGGCGAACTTCTGCGAGAA
>JAATFK010000478.1 GCA_015655225.1 Solirubrobacterales bacterium
GCGCCTCGCCGAAGGTCCCGATCGTCGCCGTCCCGCTCACCAGCTCGCGCACCTCGGCGACCGACGCGGCGGCGCGCGCGGCGGCCGCCAGCGTGCGCTCCGCCTCCGGGCGCAGCGCGCGGCCGGCCTCGGTCAACACGAGCCGGCGCCCGGCGCGGACGAAGAGCGCGACGCCCAGCTCCGCCTCCAGCCGCCGGATCTGGTCCGAGAGCGACGGCTGCGCCATGTAGAGCGCCGCGGCGGCGCCGCTGAAGGTGCCGTGCTCGACGGCCGCGAGGAAGTACTGGAGCTGCTGGAGTGTCATAGGAGGAGCCTATGGATCGCGAAGCACATCAAGGCTATTACATGGTTCGACGAGCGTCTAGCTTGAGCTGCATGGCCCAGTTCGCTCCCACCCTCGCTCCCGCCCAGCCGTCCCGCCCCGCCCGCTCCCGCGAGCGCGAGGGCGTGCTGATGTGCGCGCTCGCGGCCGCCGGCTTCGGCACGATGGCGGTTGTCGCGAAGCTCGCCTACCGAACCGGCATCGACGTCGTCTCGCTGCTCGCGATCCGCTTCACGATCGCGGCCGTCGTGCTGTGGCTGATCGCCCTGCACTGCGGCGTCGCGCGCGTCCCCGGCTGGCGGATCGGACTGATCTCGCTCGCGATCGGGCTCGGCAGCTACAGCCTCGAGTCGGGCCTCTTCTACGCGTCGCTGACGCGCATCGACGCGTCCCTCGCCGAGCTGCTGCTGTTCAGCTACCCGGCGCTCGTGGTGCTCGGCGCGATCGCCCTGCGGCGCGAGCGCGGCTCGCGGCGGCGCTTCGTCGCGCTCGGGCTCGCGACCGCCGGCGTCGGCCTCGTACTGGCCGGCGGCCACCCCGGCTCGCTCGACCCGCTCGGCGTCGTCTTCGCGCTCGGCGCCGCCGTGATGTACGCGACCTACGTGCTGGTCGCCGACGCGCTCGCCGGCCGCATCCACCCGCTCGCGTTCGCGGCGCTCGTCTGCACAGGCGCGGCGATCGCCTTCACCTCCGCCGGCGGCGCGTCCGGCACGCTCCAGCTCGCGCTCCCCGCCGCCGCCTGGGGCTACGCGGCGCTGATCGCACTGCTCTCGACCGTCCTCTCGCTGACCGCCTTCCTCGGCGGCGTCGCGCGACTCGGGCCCGGCCGCGCGAGCATCGTCTCGACGCTCGAGCCGCCGATCACCGTCGCGGCCGCGTTCGTCGCCTTCGGCGAAGTGCTCGGACCGGTCCAGCTGCTGGGTGGCGCGGCGGTCCTGATGGGCGTGCTGGTGATCCAGCTGCCGGGTAGGATCGCGAGACCGTGGCGCTCCCGCTCTCCCCGCCCGTCCCACCGCAGCTCGCGCGCTCACGTGTCGCGCTCCCGGATGGCGACGGCTGGGCATACGAGCCCAAGTTCGACGGGTTCCGTGCGATCGCGTTCGTCGATGATCGGGAGCTGAGGCTCCAGTCGCGCAGCGGCAGACCGCTGGACCGCTACTTCCCCGAGCTGGCGTTCGAGCCCGGCCGCTACGTGCTCGACGGCGAGATCGTGATCGACGGCGCCGGCGACCTGCAGGACTTCGACGCGCTGTCGCAGCGGATCCATCCGGCGGCGTCGCGGATCGAGCTGCTCTCGCGTGAGACGCCGGCCCGCTTCGTCGCCTTCGACCTGCTCGCCGACGGCGACGACCTGCTGCTGGAGCGCCCGTTCACTGAGCGCCGCGCGGCGCTCGAGGCACTCGCGCCGGACGGCGCCGACCTGACGCCGATCGTCTACGCGGCGGCCGAGGCGGAGGGCTGGCTGCGCTCCGCCGAGGGCGTGATCGCGAAGCAGCTCGACGCGCCCTACCGGCCCGGCGAGCGCACCGGGATGGTGAAGGTCAAGCGCGTGCGCACGATCGACGTGGTCGTCGTTGGCTGGCGTCCCGGCAGAGAGGAGGGGACGGTCGGCTCGCTGATCCTCGGCCTGTACGACGGCGACGGCACGCTGCGCGTCGTCGGTCACACCTCCGGCTTCAGAGCGGCCGAGAGACGCGCGCTGGTCGCGAGACTCGCGCCGTACGAGACAGGCGAGCGCGGCAGCGCCGACCCGAGTCGTTGGAGAAGCGACAAGGAGCTGGAGTGGGTCGCGGTGCGGCCCGAGCTGGTGCTGGAGGTCTCCTTCGACCAGGCGAGCGACCACCGCATCCGCCACGGGGCGAAGGTCCAGCGCTGGCGCGACGACAAGGCGCCGGCCGACTGCCGGATCGAGCAGCTGGCAGACTGAATTCCGGTCCGGCCCCGCGCCGCGTCCGGTAGGGTCGGTCGCCTCCCAAACCCCCCGGAGGTGCCGCATGCAGGTGATCGGCGTTGGATTCGGCCGGACGGCGACGATGTCCCTGAGAGGGGCGCTCACCGAGTTGGGTGCGGGCCCGTGCTTCCACATGATCGACCTGATCAACGGCCCCGAGCGTGAGCGCGACCTCGCGCTCTGGACGCGGATCGCCGACGGCGAGCAGGTTCCCTGGGCGGAGGTCTTCGACGGCTGGGAGGCGACCGTCGACTGGCCCGGCTGCACGTTCTGGACGGAGCTCGTCGACGCCTTCCCGGACGCGAAGGTGCTGCTCAACGTGCGCGACTTCGACGGCTGGTACGCGAGCTCCGCGAACACGCTGCTGGCGATCAAGCAGGCGGCGATCGCCGGCGAGCTAGAGCCGGACGCCAACCGCCCGCAGCCCTCGCCGCTGCTGTGGGGCGTGATCGAGAGAGTGATCTGGCAGGGCGACTTCCAGGGCCGCTTCGAGGACAGAGACGCGATGCGGACGCTGTACGAGGAGCGGATCGCGACGATCCGCGCGACGGTGGCGCCCGAGCGGCTGACCGTCTGGAAGATCAGCGACGGCTGGGCGCCGCTCGCGGCGATGCTCGGCGTCGACGTGCCGGAGACGCCGTCCCCCGGCTGCACGACATGAACGAGTTCCGCGCCGAGTTCGGGCTGCCGGCGCTCGCCTAGGCCGTCTCGGCGAGGCCGACCGCGGTCGCCTCCAGCAGTCGCGTGAGGCGAGGCTCGAAGTCGAGCGCCGCGTGCGCCCAGCGGGGGTTCTCGGCGTACAGCTCGACCAGGGTCGGGGTCGGGTGCGCGAGCTGCCAGAAGCCGGCAGCGAGTGGGAGCGTGACCGCGAGCAGGCTCTCGATCTGCTCGCCGGCGAGGGTGCTGGCGTCGTCGAGGAGCGCGACGATCTCGTCGTAGGCGGCGAACGAGTTCGTCTTGTAGCTCCGGGCGCGCTCGACGTCGACGTCGCCCTCCAGGCTGAGCGGGACGTGCGTCAGCAGGTCGCAGAAGATCGGCAGCGACGCGATCGTCGTGGAGATCGCGGCGGCGGTCTCGGCCGGGCCGAGGCCGGTGCGCTCGCCCAGCTCGGCTGTGATCGCGTCCCGCCACTCGCCCCAGCCGCGCTCGGCCAGCTCCAGCAACAGCTCCTCCCGGCTGGCGAAGTAGCGGCGCACGCCCGAGGGGTGCAGCCCGGCGCGCTCGGTCACGGCCGCGAGCGTGACGTGACGCACGCCGCCCAGCTCGGCGGCGAGGTCGGCGGCGGCGGCGAGCAGGTCCTCGGCGCGCCGCGCCTTGTTCTCGGGGGAGCGGGCGCGCTGCATAGGTCGTGATGGTAACGCAGGCGACATGCGTTACCGCGGCGGACGTGCTACGGTCGGCTTAACGCAATCAGCATGCGTTAAAATCTCGACCGAAGGACACGACATGAAGGCCATCCAGGTCACCCGCTTCGGCGACCCGAGCGTGCTCGCCGTCGCCGACCTGCCCGATCCGGCGCCCGGCCCCGGGGAGGTCGCGATCGACGTCAGCCACGCGGCCGTCGGGCTGATCGACGTCTTCCTCCGGCAGGGGCTGTTCAAGGAGCGCGAGGTATTGCCGCAGCCGCCCTACGTGCCCGGGCTCGAGGTCGCGGGCACGGTGCGCGCGCTCGGCGACGGGGTCACCGGCCTCACGGTCGGCGAGCCGGTCGTGACGCTGTCGGCCGGCGCCGGCGCCGGCGGGTACGCGTCGGTGTACGTCGCCGACCAGTCCTACGTCTTCTCGACGGCGCGCCACGAGCTCGATCCCGCCCTTGCCGTCGCCATCGTGCCGAACGGGCTGATGGCCCACGTCGCGCTCACCCGCGCCGTCCGGATCGCCCCCGGCGAGCGTGTGCTCGTGCATGGCGCGCTCGGCGGCTTCGCGTCGGTCGTCCCCGGCATCGCGCGTCAGCTGGGCGCGTCGCGCGTGGTCGGCACCGTGCGCACCGGGAAGCTCGGCGCGGCCGCCGCGACGCGGCTCCCGTACGACGCGATCGTCGACTCGGGGGAGCTGCCGGACGCGCTCGAAGGCGAGCTCTTCGACGTGATCGTCGACCCCGTCGGGGGCGCGCTGCGCACGCAGAGCCTCGACCTGCTCGCGCCGCTCGGCCGCCTCCTGCTGGTCGGCAACGCGAGCGGCGACTGGGAGCACCGGATCGACAGCAACCGCATCTGGCAGGGCACGATCGGAGTCGTGGGGTTCGCGTCGGGCTTCTACCTGCCGACGCACATGGACGAGGTCCCGCCGGCGGCCGAGGCGGCGCTCAGAGCGGCCGCGGCCGGGCTCGCCGACGTCGAGCTCGAGCGGCTGCCGCTCGCGGACGCCGCGACCGCGCACGAGCGGCTGGAGAGCCACGCGGTCGACGGGCGGATCGTGCTGGAGGTCTAGCCCTCGGCGGCCGGTCTCGGCGGTCTCGGTCTCGCTCTGCGCGCGCGGCTCGGCTGGACGCGCGAGGGCTCCCCCGGCTGTCTGGCGAAGTTCGGCGGCCAGGGGGCGTCGCCGAGGCCCTCCTCCTCGTCGCGCCTGGCGAGCGCCAGCAGTTGGTCGAGGGAGCCGGCGTGCGCGTCGATCGTCGCGTGCGGGTCGCCGTCGGAGGCGAGCAGGGCGGGGACGGTCGCGAGCGTGAAGGCGGCCGCCTCGACGGTCGGGACCTGGTCCCAGGTGAGCGGCATCGAGACGCGGGCGTCGGGCGTCGGGCGGACCGACCAGGCGGAGGCGACGGTGCGGTCGCGCGCGTTCTGGTTGTAGTCGACGAAGACGCCGGGGCGCTCCTCCTTCCACCATCTGCTGGTGGCCAGCTCGGGGACGCGGCGCTCGACCTCGCGCGCGAGCGCGAGCGCCGCGCGGCGCACCTCGGTGAAGCCGTGCTCCGGGTGGACGCGCACGTTGACGTGGATCCCGCGCGAGC
>JAATFK010000590.1 GCA_015655225.1 Solirubrobacterales bacterium
TCGCGGAGCACACGCCGCTCGGGCGCTGGACGCTGAGCGTCGGGGCGGGCTCGGAGATCTCCCGGCTCGTCGGCCTGCCCGTCACACGGATCCGCGTCGGCGCCCTCGTCGTGAGCGCGACGATCGCCGGGGTCGGCGGGATCCTCTACGCCGGCCAGTTCGGGGCGGCCGACCCGACCTCCGGCCCCGGCCAGCTGCTGCCGGCCTTCGCGGCCGTCTTCCTCGGCTCGACGGCCGTGCGGCGTGGCCGCTTCAACGTTTGGGGCACGGTGCTCGCGGTCTATCTTGTGATCATCGGGATCGTCGGGCTGCAGATCACGACCGGCGCCTCCGGCTGGGTCGTGGACGTGTTCAACGGCGGGATCCTGATCGTCGCGCTGGCGTTCTCGAACGTGATCGGCAGCAGACCGACGGTCCACTGACGTGCCGCCCGCGCTGGAGGCTCAGTGACGCGCGTCGGTGCGCTCGCGCTCGGCGACCGCGTCGATCGCCTCGCGGACGGCGTCGAGCGCCGGTCGGGACGCGCCGCCGGTCTGCTCCCGGATCAGCGAGAAGACGGTGCGGAACGTCTGACCCTCGGCCGGGCTGCGCAGGACGATCCCGTCGTTGTCGTGGTGGTCGGCGACATCGGGGAGGATCGTCACGGCGCCGAGCTCGCTGACGAGGGCGATCAGCACGTCGAGATCGTCAGAGCGGTAGCGGAAGCGTGGCTCGAAGCCACCAAACGTGCGGCACATCAGCATCTGGACGTCGCGATGGCCGGTGCTGCGGCTGCCGGCCGCCCACGGCTCCTCCGCGAGCAGGGCCATCGGCACCCGGTCGAGACGCGCGAGCGGATGCCGTGCGGGCAGGACGATCAGGTTCTCCTGGCGGAGCAGGTCGCGTCGCACGAGGCCCTCGGCGCGGATCATCGGGACGCCGTCGTACTCGTCGCCGAGCGCGAGGTCGATCGCCTGCAGCCGCAGCGCAGGGATCGAGGAGCCGATCTCCCACTCGACCGTCTCCAGCCTGACGTTCGGGTGACGCTCCGCCAGCAGCGCCGCGGCCGGGACCAGCAGTCGCAGCGTGCCGGTCTGGAACGATGCGACCCGAACCGTGCCGGCGACCTCCGACTGGGACGCTGCCAGGTCGGCCTCCGCGGCCTCCACCTGCGCGAGCAGGATCTCCGCGTGGCGGACGAGGATCTCGCTCGCCGCGGTCAGCTTGATTCTCCCGTTGGAGCGCTCCAGCAGCGAGAAGCCGGTCTCGCGCTCGAGCACCGAGAGCTGCTGGGAGACCGCCGAGGGCGTGAAGTTCAGCTCTCGCGCGACCGCGACGAGCGTGCCGCGGGCGGCCAGTTCGCGGAGGAGTCGCAGGCGGCGCAGGTCGAGCACAGGCAGAGCGTAAGCGACGGAACCAAGAGCAACCCCAAAAGAACGAGGTCGAGTCAGATGAAGAATGTGCTCGTGGTAATCGGCAGCGTCACGCCGCCCGGGCGCCTGCGGCGCGCGGTCGAGGAGGGCGCCGAGCGGCTCGGGCAGGCGCGCGAGGTCGACGTCAGGCTGATCGACCTCGCCGACGTGACGATCGCGTTCGCCGACGGCCGTCCACCCGAGCAGCTGGGGGACGACACGGCGACCGTCGTCGCCGCGTTCGAGGCCGCCGATGCGGTCGTGCTCGCCTCGCCGACCTACCGCGGCTCGCTGACCGGGGCGCTGAAGAACCTGCTCGACCACGTCGGCGTCGGCGCGCTGGAGGGCACGCCGACCGGCATCGTCGCGATCGGGGCGACGCCGCACCACTTCCTCGGCGTTGACCGCCATCTTCGCGACGTGCTCGCGTTCCACGGCGCGTTCGTGACGCCGGTCTCGGCGTACCTGACGAACGGCGACTTCGCCGACGGCGTGCCGAGCACGGCGGCCGCCGGCGACGTGGACGCGCTGCTGACCGCCGTCGCCGAGCTCGCGGAGCTCGTCGGCGAGCGGCCCGGGGTGCGGTTCGGCGGCCCGCGGCCGCTGCCGAGACGGGCGTAGTGGCGCGCCGCTCAGCGCCGCCGGAACGCGGCGTCCAGCGGGGAGGTCGTCGCCATCGACGATCTCCACATGTTGTCGGCGATCGACACGGTCTCGCCGGGCGCGACGATCGCGTCGATGCGGTCGAGCACGTCGTCCGACAGCACGACCCCGTCGGCCGCCAGGTAGGACTCGAGGTGGTCTGTCGTCCGCGGGCCGATGATCGCGGAGGTGACCGCCGGGTGGCGCGTGACGAACGCGATCGCCATCTGGATCAGCGTGATCCCGGCCTCGTCGGCGAGCGCGCCGAGCGCGTCGGCGGCGTCGAGTCTTGCCGCGTTCGCCGGCGAGCTGACGTCGTAGGCGGCGGGAAATCTCTGCATCCGCGCGGGCGAGCCGGGCCCACTGATCTCCCGGCCCTTGCGGTAGGCGCCCGACAGCCAGCCGCCGTTCAGCGGGCTGTAGGTCAGGACGCCGAGCCCGTGGCGCATGGCGGTCGGCAGCACGTCGTACTCGATCGCGCGCGTCAGGATCGAGTACGGCGGCTGCTCGGTGCGAAACCGCTCGCGGCCGCGGCGCTCGGCGGTCCACTGCGCCTCGACGATCCCGGAGGCGGGGACGGTCGAGGCGCCGAACGCGCGGATCGTGCCCGCGTGGACGAGGTCCGAGAGCGCGCCAAGGGTCTCGTCGAGGTCGACCGTCGGATCGAGGCGGTGCACCTGGTAGAGGTCGATCCAGTCGGTCCCGAGCCGACGCAGCGAGCCCTCGACCGCCTCCGCGATCCACCGCCGCGACGTGCCGCGGTGGTTCGGGTCGGAGCCGAACGGCAGCCCGACCTTGGTCGCGAGCACGACGTTCGCGCGCCGGCCGCCGGCGAGCGCCTTGCCGACGATCTCCTCCGACTCGCCGGCGGAGTAGA
>JAATFK010000383.1 GCA_015655225.1 Solirubrobacterales bacterium
CGCCGAGTCGGTCGAGGGGAACGAGTAGCCGCCGGCGAAGACGAGCGAGCCGTGCGGTCGCGGGCGCCGCTCGTGCGCCTTCGCGAGGTGGGCGAGCAGCAGGCAGAGCGGCGGCCCGGCGATGACGACGACCGCCGGCAGCCAGGCGCGGTGGCGGATGAGGGCGACGAGCGTCGCGAGCGTGGCGACGACGAGCAGCAGCGGCGCGATCACTTCGAGCGCGTGGGCGATGTGCGCAAGCCCGTCCCCGCGCGAGCCGCCGAGCACGCGGAACCCGGCCCGGTCGATCCCGCCGACGCGATGCGCGCTCAGCAGCCGGAACATCGCGACGAGCACGAGTACCGCCGCGACCAGGGCGCTCGAGAGCAGGACGACGACCCCGCGGGAGGGCGCGCGGCGCGCCGCCAGCTCGTCGTCTCGATCGCCGGCCATGGGCGCGACCCTAGCCGAGGCCGGGCGCCGCGCCCCGGCCCCGGCGCCGGCCCGACCGAGCGCTAGAGCCGAACCAGGTGGTAGCGGCCGTTGCGGTCGCGCTTGGAGCAGGAGTAGCCGTGGCGCTCGTAGTCGCGCTGGTGGGCGCGGGCACAGAACTCGCCGGCGGCGATGCATCTCCGCTGCCCGCCGATCGTCGCGTACGTGCACGCGATGTGGGCCTGCGGGGAGGCCGGGGTCGCGCTCGCGGGGATCGCCTGGGCGACGGGCACGACGAGCGCGCCGGCGGCGAGCAGCATGCCGAGGGTGCGCCGGGTGCGGCGGGTCATGACGGGCCTTCCATGTGAGGCGGGCCACGCCCGCATTGCGCAGAAACCTAGATGTTTCTGTCACATTCGGCGCCAGTGACGCCGGTCGCGGTCGGCTAGCGCGGCGCGTCGAGCGGCGGGCGGCCCGGCAGCTCGGAGCTGCCGGGGGCGCGGAGGCCGTCGAGCAGGATCGCGACGGTCCGCTCCCACTGCTCTGGGCGCGCGGAGACGCCGAGGTTCTCGCTCGCGTCGACCGCCGCGCGCGACAGCAGCACGACGTCTCTCCACGAGACGTCGTCGCGCACCACGCCCGCCTGCTGCGCGCGCTCCGTGATCCGCTTGGTCGCCCGCAGGACCTGCCGGTTGGTCTTCACGAACGGTCCGTCGGGACGGTCGTGCGACGCGGTCAGCTGCGCCAGCCCGAGGCTCTCGAGCTGGGCCCGCCCGAGCGCCGTCAGGAACGCCGCGAAGCCCTCCCACGGGTCGTCGTCGCGCTGCGCCTGCTCGCCCGCCTCGATCAGCTCCTCGACGAGGCTGAGGAGCACGCCCTCGACCAGCGCGTCCTTCGTGCCGAAGCGCCGGTAGAGCGTGCCGACGCCGACGCCGGCGTGCGTTGCGATGTCGAGCGCGGAGACGGCCAGGCCCTTCTCGGCGATCGCCGCGGTCGCGGCCTCGATCAGCCTGCGGCGGTTGCGTTGGGAGTCGACGCGCTCGGACGGTGGGGTGGACGCGGAGTCGGCCATGCGTCAGATCCTATCCGTCCGGAACACGATCGTCCGAACGGACGATCATCGTCCGATTAGCTGCTACGGTTGCGCTCCGCTGGGCCAACACCGACCGAGGGAACGAAGCGATGACCAAGCATCAGGAGCCGATCGGCGTCGGGATCGTGGGAGCCAGCCCGGGACAGGGGTGGGCGACCCTGGCGCACGTCCCGGCGCTCCAAGCGCTGCCGGAATATGCGCTGCGAGCCGTCGCCACGAGCCGGGCGTCCTCGGCCGCCGCCGCGTCCGAGCTGCTCGGCGTGCCCGGCTACGGCGACTACCGCGAGCTGATCGAGCAGCCGGACGTCGACCTCGTCGTCGTCTCGGTCCGCGTGCCGTCGCACCACGAGATCGTCTCCACCGCGCTGGCGGCAGGGAAGCTGGTCTACAGCGAATGGCCGCTCGGCAACGGCCTTCTGGAGGCAGCCGACCTGGCCGAGCGCGCCGAGGCCGCCGGCGTGCGCACCGTCGTCGGCCTCCAGGGCCGCTTCGCGCCGGCGATCGAGCGGGCGCGTGCTCTCGTCGCCGAGGGCTACGTCGGCGAGCTGCTGAGCACGACGCTCGTCGGCTCGGGGATGTCGTGGGGCGGTGAGACCGTGCCGGGCGCCGCCTACCTCTTCGACGTCGCGAACGGGGCGACGACGCTCACTGTCACCGCCATGCATGCGCTCGACGCCCTCGTGCACGTGCTCGGGCCGGTCGCCAGCGTCGCCGCCGAGCTGTCGGTCGGTCGCCAGACGGTCGCGGTCGCCGGCGAGTCGGAGCCGCTGACCGTCACCGCGCCCGATCAGGTCGCGATCCTCCCGCGGCTGGCCGGCGGCGCTCCCGCGACCCTCCACGTCCGTGGCGGCGCCTCGCGCGGCGACAACTTCCGCTGGGAGATCAACGGCACCGCCGGCGACCTCGTCCTGACCGCCGAGCACGGCAACCTCCAGACGGCCGACCTGCGACTCGCGGCCGGGCGCGGCGACGAGCCGGCGACAGGAGAGCTGGCGCTCGCGGTCGACCCGACGCTCGGCGTCGCGAGCGGACCGCCTCAGAACGTCGCGCTCCTCTACCGCCAGCTCGCCCGCGACCTGCGCGAGGGCACGCGCGTCGTGCCCGACTTCGCCGACGCGCTCGCCCACCACCGCCTCGCCGACGCGATCGAGCGCTCAGCGCGCAGCGGGCAGCGGGTCCGGGTCGACGGCGATTTCGTGGCCGCGTAGGGCTACCCTGCCTCCCACGTCATCGCGATCGCGGTGACGCGCTTCTCGCCAGGCGCGAGCGTTCGCGCCACGCCGGCGGCCACCGCGTCCGCCGCCGAGCGGCCGGGGGCCGTCGAGAACTCGAGCGCGAACGTGTCGCCGGCGCCCCAGAGCGGCACCGGCTCGGGCGGCCCGAGGTCCTGCCACAGCAGGACGTAGGGGAACTGCTCGGCGTCGTACTCGATCCGCAGCCTCCGTCCGACGCTCGGCGCGCCGACCCGGATGACTCCCTCGGGGACCGTCAGGCACGCGTGGTCGACGCGTCCGTCGCGCTCGCGCGGCACGGTCGCGAGGTCTTCGACGCCGCCGTCGCGGCGCGGCGCCAGCGGCCAGTCGAACCCCTCGCCGGCCTTCAGCACAGCCGCGGCGGGGTCGTGCGGCGGCGCCGGCACCTCGGCCGCCGACGGCGTCAGCTCGATCCGTCCGCCGGCGAAGGTCTCGCGCGCGAGACACGGATGGTGGCCCCACGCGTAGGGCACGGGCAGCGCGCAGCGGTTCGCGATCCGCTCCTCCACGTGCAGCGTCGCGCCGTCGAGCGCCACCGTCCGCTCGATCTCCAGCGGCCGCCGCAGCGTCCGCACGCGGGCCCGCACGCGATCGCCGGCGACGTCGAGCACGTCCCACGGCAGCCGCACGACCTCGCCGTGCAGGAACGACGCCGGGTCGTCGGCGAGCGGGTAGCCGACGTCCGGGAACATCGTGAACCAGCCGCCCGTGAAGAGGTCGAGGAACGTCGCGACCGACGCCTCGCCGGCGCCGCCGAGCGACCGCGCCGCCGCCGCCGGCTCGTGCGCCGGGCGGCGCCAGAGCGTCTCGGCGCCGCTCGCGCGGTCGACGAGCGAGTCGATCGCGAACCCGCGCGCCGGGTCGCAGACGACCCGCAGCTCGTCGTTCGCCAGGGTGACGGGGTCGCTCACGGCGCGCTCTCGCGCGCGGCGAACATCGACGTCGTGACCTCGAACTGCGTCGCCAGCAGCGCGACCGCGCGGGGCGCGTCGGCGGCCGCGATCGCCTCGACGAGCGGCCGGTGCGCGGCGAGGATGCGGGCGAAGTTGCGCTCCGGGTCGCGCTCCCCGAGGCGCCGGTTGCCGATCGTGATGACGGTGTGGATCACCGGCGCGAGCGCGAGCCAGGCCTGCAGCAGGAAGCGGCTTCCGGCCAGCTCCACGAGGCTGCGGTGGAACGCGAGGTCGAGGTCGACCAGCCGTCGCGTCGAGGCGCCCTCGTCCTCGATCGCCGCGAACGCCGCCTGCACTGGCCGCGGGTCGGCGGCAAGGCGGATGCCGCGCTCGATCGCTCCCGTCTCCAGCTCCAGCCGCACGCTCGTGAGGTCGTCCAGGTCCCCGGGGCCGAAGCCGACGACGACCGTCCGGCCGTTGCGCAGCGTCCGCACGAGCCCCTCGCCCTCCAGCACTCCGAGCGCGTTGCGGACCGGCCCGCGGCTGACCTCCAGCTGCTCCGCGAGCCGCAGCTCGACGAGCCCCGCGCCCGGCGCCAGCCGTCCCTCGACGATCGCCTCGCGCAGCAGCCCGGCGACCCAGCCGGTGTGCATGCTGCGGTCGAGCTTCGTCGCGTGCTGGCCCGTCGGGCCGCCGCTTCCGGCGCGCCGTTCGAGGCCGGGTATCGGACCGTCGCTCATGCGGTGAGCGCCACCGACGGCGTCACCGCGATCCGCTCGCCCAGCTCCAGCACGCGCGCCGGCGGCCCGCCGAGCCGGACGCAGGTCTCCACGAACAGTCGGGGGTCGAGCGTCGGCGCGCCGGGGCCATGGTCGCCCGGCCGCGCGCCGTAGCCCTCCGGCGCCCACATCCCGTAATGACAGGGGATCGCGACGCCCAGCTCCAGCTGGGACGCCATCAGCGCGGCCTCGTGACCGCTCATGCAGCCGCCGCTGCCGTTGCTGACGAAGACGCCGACGTCGAACGGCCCCAGCTCGCGCACCGTCAGGCAGCGGGCGTCGTACTCGGTGTCGCCGCTGTGCAGCAGCCGCACGTCGCCGGTCTCGACCACGAGGCCGATCGCGTCCTCGGTCAGGAAGCCGGCGACCTCGTGGCGGGCGAACGTCCCGTGGAAGGTGAACGGGCCGACCGTCGTCATCTCGCCGCGCTCGAGCGTGACGATCTGCTCCCGCGCGACGCCGCGGCCCAGCAGCCGCGCGACGATGCTCGACGGGCCGACGAACGTCGTCGCGGGATGGGCTCTGGCGAGCGCCTCGCAGGTCGGCAGGTCGAGGTGGTCGTGGTGCCAGTGGGTGATCGCGACGACCGTCGCGCGGGTGCTTGCGGGATCGAGGACGACCGGCGCGATCCGTGGCGTGCCGAGCTCCTCCAGCACGTACTCCGACAGGTAGGGGTCGATCAGGCAGAGCTGGCCGTCGGCCGCCTCCAGCGCGTAGCCGGCCTGGCCCAGCCAGGTGAGGGCGACCTCGCGCCCGCTGCTCGTGTCCATCCCGTCGCCTCCAAGACTGCAAACAGTTTCCAAAGTGGGAGGAACATAGTGGCGACCGCGCGGCGGCGTCAAGCGTCAGCGCATCGCGCCCCCCTTGACGCGCCACCCACGATCGCTCTACGGTGCCCGCCGATTGTCAACAGAAAACGATCTGCAGACGAGGGGAGCATCTGGCGTGCAGTCAGGACAACGGGTCGCGCTCGTGACCGGCGCCGCGTCCGGCATCGGCCGCGCGGCCGCGCTGCGGCTTGCGGCCGCGGGCGACGCCGTCCTCCTCGCCGACCGCGACGAGCAGGGGCTCGATGCGGTCGCCGACGAGATCCGCACCGCCGGCGGCGTGGCCGAGGCCGCCCCGGCCGACGTCGCGTCGAGCAGCGACTGCGCGAAAGCGGTCGCGGCCGCCGCGGACCTCGGGCCGCTGCGCGCCGTCGTCCACGTCGCCGGCGTGACGGCGGCCCCGGACTCCGTCGAGACGATCTCCGACCACGACCTCGAGCGCGTCCTCGCCGTCAACGTGGGCGCGATCTTCCGCCTCGGGCGCCACGCGATCCCGCTGCTGCGCGCGGCGGGCGGCGGCGTGATCGTCACGACCTCCTCGGTCCACGCCTTCGCGACGATGACGGACAACGCCGCCTACGCCGCCTCGAAGGGCGCGATCGTCGCGCTGACGCGGCAGCTCGCGCTCGACCTGGCGCCGGACCGGATCCGCGCCGTCTGCGTCGCGCCCGGCTCGGTCGACACCCCCATGACCCGCCACGAGCTGCGGCGGCGCTGGCTCTCGGCAGAGGACGCCGGCTTCACGACGGAGCCTGGCGCGATCGGTCGCGTCGCCGCCGCCGACGAGATCGCGGCGGTGATCGCGTGGGCCGCCTCGGAGGAGGCGAGCGTCGTGAACGGCACGACGATCGTCGCCGACGCCGGCCTCCTGGCGCGGCTCGTGTAGTGCCGAAACGCCAGGCGCCACGGGCCATCGCGAACCAAGACGACGTTCTGCTTGACACGGCCCCAAGCGGCTGTATACGGTCTTCGTAAATTGTTTACCGTTTTCGTTTTCACCCCAAGGGCGAGGCGAGACGGGCAAGGCTTCAGGAGAGAGATGTGACCCTTTTGCAGCGTGAGCGGTCCCGTGCGGCCGCACCACGTGCCGAGGCCGCGGCCGAGGCGGTCGTGGCGGAGTCCTCGGCGCCGAACCGAGTGCGTCAGGTGCTGGCGATCAGCGAGGCGGGCGTGATCGCGTCGCTGCTCGCGCTCGTGCTGGTCTTCTACCTGCTCCAGCCGGCGTTCCTGTCGAGCACGAACGTCCGCTCGATGCTGAGCGCGATCTCGTTCGTCGGCATCATCGCCGTCGGCCAGACGCTCCTGCTCGTCGCCGGCGAGTTCGACCTCTCGGTCGGCTCGGTCGCGGGGCTCTCGGCGATCGTCAGCGCCTGGCTGATGACGAAGGGCCACCTCCCGGTCCCGCTCGGGATCCTCGGCGGCCTCCTGACCGGCGCGGTCGTCGGCTTCGTCAACGGCGTGCTCGTCGTCGGCGTCGGGATCCCGGCCTTCATCGCGACGCTCGGGATGCTGTACGCCGCCAGAGGCTTCACCTACGTGATCACGAACGGCTACCCGATCTACCCGCTGCCGCACGTGATCGGGTCGATCGGCAGTGCCGAGGTCGTCTTCGGGCTCGGCTGGAGCTTCGTGCTCCTCGTCGTGCTGGCCGTCGTCGGCGACGTCGTCCTGCGGCGCACCACGATCGGCCGCAACCTGTTCGCGACCGGCGGCAACGAGGAGGTCGCGCGGCTCGTCGGCATCAACACCGCGAGATACAGAGTCGTCTGCTTCATCGTCGTCGGGATGCTGTCGTCGGTCGCCGGCATGCTCGTGCTCGCCGACGGCGCCAGCGGCGTGCCGTCGATCGGCGACGGCTGGGAGCTGACCGTGATCGCCGGCGTGGTGATCGGCGGCGTCAGCCTCTTCGGCGGCGTCGGCACGGTCGCCGCGGGCATCATCGGGATGCTGCTCCTGCAGGTCGTGCAGAGCGGCCTCGTGGTCGTGGGCGTCAACCCCAACTGGCAGACGGTGGCGGTCGGACTGATCATGGTCCTCGCCGTCGGCGTCGACGTGGCGCGCCGTCGCGTCTCGCTCACGGGCGGGTCGCGCCGACGGCGCAGACCGGAGGCCGAGCCGCTCCCGGCGGCGGCCGAAGGCGCTTAGTCCAGCCCCCAGCTGGATTCATCGTGGAGAAGAGGAGAGAGATGGACGTTCAATTCACCCTGCCGCCGCACAGGCGGCGGGCGCGGGGAGTCGTGCTCGTAGCGCTGCTGGCCCTGGTCGCGCTGGTCGTGACCGCGTGTGGCTCCAGCGGCAGCAGCTCGTCGTCCGGCAGCAAGAGCGCCAGCAGCGGCTCCAGAGGCACCCTGCTGTGGGTCCAGCCGCTGCGCAACAACCCGGTCCACCGGATCATGCAGGGCGGCTTCCTGTCGGAGTGCAAGAGACTCGGCTACGGCTGCCAGATCGTCGGCTCCGAGACGCTCGACATGCCCTCGACGGCGCCGCTCGTCGACGCGGTCCTGTCGAGAGGCGGCGTGAAGGCGATGGGCGTCTACGCCTACGACCAGTCGACCTACCCCTTCATCACGAGATGGGGCAAGGACTACCCGATCGTCTCGTGGCACATCCCGGTGGCGCAGGGCACGGTCCAGGGACTCGACGCGACGACCGGCTGCGTGCCGACCGACTACGCCAGAAACGTGGCGCTCGCGATCGGCAGACAGATCAACGGCAGAGGGACCGTCGCGGTCACCGAGGGCTCGTTCAACACGATCGAGAACCTCGTCGCCAGAACGTTCACCGACACGATGGCGGCGAGATACCCGAACGTGAAGGTGCTGAAGCCGCAGGTCGAGGGCTTTGACGCGCCCGCCGCGAAGGCGAGAGCGGTCTCGATCCTGCAGTCCGATCCGACGATCAACGCGGCGTTCTCGACCACCGGCGGCGGTCCCGTCACGTGGGCCGGCGCGCAGCAGGCATCGGGCCGCAGACTGACGATCGTCGGGATGGACTACGTCCAGCAGAACCTCGACCTCGTCAAGAGCGGCCAGGTGTTCGCGGTCGTCGGGCAGCCGCTCTTCCAGGAGGGCGCCAGAACCGCCGACCTGCTCGCGCAGCTCGCTCAGGGCAAGAGAGTCTCCTACGACAACCCGCTGCCCGCCGAGATCATCACGAGAGCGCTGGTCCCGAGATACGAGGCCCTGCTGAAGCAGGCCTCGGCCGCGGAAGCGAACTGAAGGATCCCGTCCCCCGATGGATGCCGGCGGCGGCCACGCACCGCCGCCGCCGGCTCCCTCCCGTCTCTGACGAGCTGACATGCCCTACGTCCTCGAAACCACCAGACTCGGCAAGCGCTTCGCCGGCGTGCCGGCGCTGAGCGACGTCGACTTCCGCCTCTCGCCCGGCACGATCCACGCGCTCGTCGGCCACAACGGCGCCGGCAAGTCGACGCTCGTGAAGGTCCTCACCGGCGTCCACCCGACCGGCAGCTACGACGGCGCGATCAAGCTCGACGGCACCGAGGTCCGCTTCCACTCGCCCGCCCAGGCGCGCGCCGAGGGGATCGCCTACGTCCCGCAGGAGATCCAGGTGGTCGAGCAGCTGACGGTCGCCGAGAACCTCTTCGTCGGGCAGACCGGACGCGACGGCACGCCGCTCGTCTCCTTCCGCGACCTCCAGCGCCGCGCGAGCGCCCTGCTCGGCCGGCTCGAGGTCCCGCTCGACCCGCGCGCCCCC
>JAATFK010000564.1 GCA_015655225.1 Solirubrobacterales bacterium
GCTGCGCGACGAGATCGACGCGATCAACGCCCGCGTCTACGACACGGTCAACAACGGCGTCTACAAGGCCGGCTTCGCGACCTCGCAGGCGGCCTACGAGGAGGCGTTCGACGCGCTCTTCGCCTCGCTCGACTGGCTCGACGAGCGGCTCTCGACGCGCCGCTACCTGCTCGGCGACGCGATCACCGAGGCCGACTGGCGCCTCTTCGTCACGCTCGTGCGCTTCGACGCCGTCTACGTCGGTCACTTCAAGTGCAATCTGCGCCGGATCGCCGACTACCCGCAGCTGTCGGGCTACCTGCGAGATCTGTACCAGCAGCCCGGGATTGCCGAGACGGTCGACTTCGACCAGATCAAGCGCCACTACTACGGCACGCACCCGCAGCTGAACCCGAGCCGAATCGTCCCGAGAGGACCGGCACTCGACCTTGACCGCCCGCACGGACGCGAGGGCGTCGAGGCCTGAGAGGAAGGGTGGCCGGCCGCCTGGCTCGGCCGGCCCGCGAGCGTCGCGGGCCCATCCATGGAAGGGTGGCCGGCCGCGCCAGGGGGAGCGCGACCGGCCGGTTCCAAGCCACGCGGGGCAGCGTGGCCGGGGCCGCTGTCTGTCGACAGCAGACAACTGTCTATCAAATCGCCCGGCTCGCTGGCGAAGTGGCGCGTTCCCGCTCAGTGCAGCGCGAGCACCGCGTCGAGCGCCTCGCCGAGCGTCCGCACCAGCAGCGCGATCTCCTCGGACGTGACGATCAGCGGCGGCGAGAGCGCGAGCCCGCTCGCCAGCGGGCGCACCAGGACGCCCCGCTCGCGGGCCGCGCGGAAGACCTCGAACACGGCCTCGCCGCCGCGCAGGTGCTCGGGCGCCAGCTCGACCGCGGCCAGCAGCCCGACGCCCCCGCGCACCTCGCGCACCAGCTCGTGGCCGGCCAGCCCGGCGACCGCGTCGAACAGCTCGCCCTCCAGCTCGCGACCACGGGCGACGAGCCCCTCGCGCTCCAGCAGGTCGAGGTTCGCGTGCGCCGCCGCGCAGCAGGTCGCGTGCGCCGAGTAGGTCGCGCCGTGCCGCAGCGCGTTGCCCGGCTCGTCCCAGAACGGCGCCGCGACCGCGCCCGAGACGACGACGCCGCCGAGCGGCAGGTACCCGCTCGTGACGCCCTTCGCGAACGTGATCAGGTCGGGCGTCAGCTCCCAGCGGGAGGAGCCGAACCACTCGCCGAGGCGGCCGAACGCGCAGACGACCTCGTCGGCGACGAACAGGATGCCGTGCTCGCGGCAGATCGCCTGGACGCCCTCCAGGTAGCCGGGGGCCGGCGGGTAGAGGCCGCCGGCGCAGATCACCGGCTCGGCGAAGACGGCCGCGACCCGCTCGGGGCCGACGCGCAGGATCTCCTGCTCGAGCGCGGTCAGCGAGTCGTGCGGGACCGACGAGGTGCCCGGCATCAGCGGCCCGAAGCCGGCGCGGTTGGGCTCGATCCCGCCGAGCGCGGTGCCATAGCCGTTGGTCCCGTGGTAGCCGGCGACGCGGCCGATCAGCTGGATCCGCTCGGGCTGCTGGCGGGCGGTCCAGTAGCGCCGGACGATCTTCGCGGCGGTGTCGATCGCCTCGCCGCCGCCGGTCGTGAAGAAGACGCGTCCGTCCTCCACCGGCGCCAGCTCGGCGATCCGCGCCGCGAGCGTGCGCGCCGGCTCGTTCGTGAAGTCGCCGAAGGCCGAGTACGCCTCCAGCTGGAGCATCTGGGCGTGGGCGGCGTCGGCGATCTCGCGGCGTCCGTGCCCGACGTTGGCGTACCAGAGGCTGGCGGTGCCGTCGAGGTAGGGGCGGTCGTGCTCGTCCCACACCCACGCGCCGTCCGCGCGCGTGATCACGAACTCGTTTCCGCGCACGGCGAACATGTCGGAGAAGGGGTGCCACAGCCGCGTCTCGCCGGTCGGCTCGATGGAGGTCATGGCCGCAACTCTGGCAACGCGGCGGCGTCGCGGCAACCGAGCGGGGTCCAACGTGGCGACGGCCAGTTGTGTGCAGCGGCGTGGACTGGCACGCCGCCGCTCTCAGACGGCGGCGACGGCCTCGACCGGACGATGCCCCAGCTCGCGCGAGACCTCGAGCATGCGGCCGCGCACGAGCGCGCCCAGCTCTGCCAGGTCGACGCGCTGGAGGCGGGCCGCGGGACCCGAGACGCTCGTCGCCGCGAGCACCTCGCCGGTCGGGCCGAAGATCGGCGCCGAGACGCAGACGACGCCCTCCTCGAACTCCTCGCGGTCGATCGCGTACCCGCGCGTGCGCGCGCGACGCAGCTCGCCCTCGAGCTGCTCGGGACTCGTCAGCGTGTGCGGCGTGAGCGAAGCGAAGGGCGCGCGCGCCATCAGGTCGCCGAGCGCGCCGGGCGGCTGGAAGGCGAGCATCGCCTTGCCGGCGCTGCAGGCGTGCGCCGGCACGCGGCGCCCGGTCTCGCTGAACATCCGCACCGTGCTGCGGCTCTCGACCTGGTCGGCGTAGACGACCGTGAAGCGGTCGAGCACGCAGAGGTTCGTCGTCTCGCCGGTGACGTCGCGGATCGCGACCAGGTGCGCGTGCACGGCGGTCCGCAGCCGCTCGATCCGCGCCTCCGCGCCGCCCGCCAGCTCGACCACCTTGTGGCTCAGGCGGTAGCGGCTCGTCTGCGGGTTCTGCACGACGTAGCCGCACTCGATCAGCGTCGTCAGCAGCCGATGGGTCGTGCTCGGCTGCAGCCCGGTCTGGTTCGCCAGCTCGACGAGACCGACCTCGTCGGCGGCGGCCACGGCCTCGAGCAGATCGAAGCCGCGCGCGACCGACTGGACGATCGCCGGATTCCTCACCTGCCTGGGGATGGGGGGACGCTCCTCGTTTCCGGGATTCGGAAACGAAAGGTACCAAGATTCCGCTCAGGAGCCGAGCGAGACGTGGGCCGCCCGTGCCCGCCGGGGACCGCTCACGGGCGATTGCTCAAGATCGCCTGACTGGTCTCACTCATACATATGTCCAGGGCGGGGGCGAGCGCGAATGTTTCCTCAGGAACGCGAACAACGGTGGTGTCTGTCATGCCCAGGAAATGTAGCCGTTTACAGTCAGAGCCGGTCTGTCTCACAGCTCAATTAGCCGCTTGACGAGCTGGGCTGCCGCCGTTAGCGTGGATCTCGCGAATCGTCGCCGAAACGGGCGGTTCCACTCGCAGGGGGAACAGCGACGGCCGTGTCGTCGCTGCGTTGTATTCACCATCCGTTCACGAATTCCGAATGCTTATCTCCACAGACCTGTCGGTCGGGAACCGACACGTGCGCCGGCTCGCTCGGAGCGCCTTCCTGCACGGGGCGCTCGCGGACGACGGGGGCACCGTCACGCCAGTAGGCGGCGTGGCTCGTTCCCGTCGGCAGCGTGCGGCAGTGCACTCGCAGGCGCGTCACCTGGCGCTGGGCTGCGGACCCGGAGGCGCCGACGCCGACGAGCGGCTCGACGTCTTCTACCCCGGGAACCCGCCCAGCTCGCGCCGGCGCGAGGCCAGCAGCGCCGCACGCCCGTAGGGCCATCGGCCGGCCCTCGGTTTCGGCGGCCGTCGCGTGGGGGACGCGACGGCCGCCGAGAGACGTTCAGCCGCCCGGCGCTCGCACGGCGAAGAGGTCGAGGAAGCGCTGCGCCAGTGCGCGGTCGCCGGTGACCGTCAGCTCGCCGCCGTCGCGCGCGGGGCTGAGCGCGTGGACCCACGCCGCCTCGGTGCCGCTGATCTCGGCGTCCGGCGCGTGCGCGGCGCGGTGCTCGATCTTCGCCCGGCCGCCCGCGCGCACGAACGCGTAGCGCTCGGCGTTCGCGGCTCCACGCGGGTCGTCGAGCCGCAGCGCCAGCTCGCCGTCGGGCAGGCCGGAGGCGCCGGCCAGGAAGGGCGCGAGCCGGAAGCAGGCGGCGACGTCGACCCACTCGTCCTCCCGCGGCCCCGACCAGTGCGTGCGCAGCTCCCAGCGGGCCAGCTCCCCGATCACGGTCAGCAGCTCGCGGCCGCGCTCGGTCAGCTCGAGGTCGACGCGCGGCGGCAGCGAGCGGTAGCGACGCCGCACGATCAGCCCCTCGTCGACCATCCGCACGAGCCGCGCCTCGAGCGCCCCGGCGGAGACGCCCGGCAGCCAGCGGCGCAGCTCGTCGAGCCGCAGCGGGCCGGCCGCGAGGTCGCGGACGATCACCATCAGCCAGCGGTCGCCGACGACGCTCAGCGCGCGCGCGTCGGGCGCCCACTGGCGCCGCGGCTTCGCTGCGAGGTCCCTGGCTGACATGCGACGGGTGTTCCCCTGAGATGGACGCGGCGCCCGGCCGCGCGGCGTGGGCGAGCGACCGAGAACGTCCGTGTTCCCAATCGGCACCTCACCATACCAAAATTCCGCAAGTTGGAACTGGGATTCGCGCCGTCCGGCGCGCGCCGTGACGGCCTACCCGTAGCGGAGCTGCGAGCCGATCAGCTGGCCCACGGTGACGAAGCTGTAGCCGCGTGCCCGCAGCGAGTCGATCACGCGCGGCAGCGCCGCGAGCGTCTGGTCGCGCGGGCCGCCGCCCTCGTGCATCAGGATGATCGAGCCGGGCCGCACTTGGCTCATGATGCGCGAGTAGATCACGTCGGTGCCGGGCGTCGCCCAGTCGGTCGGGTCGACGTCCCACTCGATCGTCGTGAAGCCGAGCCCGCGCGCGAGGCTCGTGAGCGAGGTGCTGACGGCGCCCCCCGGCGCACGGAAGAGGCAGGGACGGAAGCCGCTCGCCTTCTGGATCGCGTCGGCGGCGGACGTGATCTCGCCGCTCGCGAACGAGCCGCCGCCGGAGACGTCGGCGTGGTTCCA
>JAATFK010000147.1 GCA_015655225.1 Solirubrobacterales bacterium
GGCGTCCCGCCGTTCGCGGCCTGGTCGGCGGCGGCGTCGCGTCTGTCGCGCTGGTCGAGCAGCAGCGTCAGCTCGTTCACGTCCCGCTTCATGCGCGACAGCTTCGCCGCCATGATCGCGATGTAGATGATCAGGATCGCGAGGAAGAAGACGTAGGCGGCGGCGACGTACGGGCCGGCGGTGTGGAGCGGAAGCGCCGGCGCCTCCGCGAACAGCGCGGTCACGACGCGCCTCTCAGGCTCGTGCCCATCGTCGGCGCGGCGGTGCGGCCGAGCGGCGTGACGGCGTCGTCGCCGAGCGCCCGGCGCCGCAGCGCGCGGATCTGCCAGGAGGTGTTCTTCGACGAGATCTCGTAGGCGACGATCGTCGCGAACAGCAGCGCGACCGAGATGATCGCGATCACGAAGACGAACGCCATCGAGCCCGGCAGCCCGCCGTCTGTCGAGGCCAGCACGCGCGGGTGCACGTAGCCGGTCGCCTCGCGGACGGCGATGAAGTTGAGCGGGACGAACGCGCCGCCCATGATCGAGAAGACGGAGGCGTAGCGCGCCTGGCGCTCCGGATCCTCGATCGAGAAGCGCAGCGGCTGGTAGGTCGCGAACAGCAGGAAGACGATCAGGAAGGAGACGAGCGTCGGCTCGTCCCACACCCACCAGTGGCCCCAGGACGCCTTCGCCCAGATCGAGCCGGTCACGAGTCCGACGATGTTGAAGATCAGCGCGATGTGGATCGTCGTGTAGGAGCGGAGGTCCCACTGACGATTGCCGGTGCGGAGATGCGCGATCGCGAACCCGGCTGCCACCACGTACGCCACGAGTGTGACGATCGCCACCGGCACGTGGAGGTAGAAGATCTTCTGGATGAAGCCCTGGTCGGCGTCCAGCGGCGCGTAGAAGAAGACGAGCGCGAACGTTGCGGCAAGAGCGGCGAAGGTGACGAGCGACAGCGCTCGCAGTCCCTTCCCGTGCATTGAAGTCAGTCCTCCAAGAGAAATTCGAATACTGCGTAAGCAAGCAGCCCGAACACGAGATCATAGAGACCGAGGACCAGCAGCCACTTCCCGGGGATCGAGCCCGGACCTCCGGCGGCGAACAACGGCGCGCAGGCGCGCGCCGCCGCGATCAGCGCCGGCACCAGCATCGGCAGCCCGACGAGCGGGACGATCAGGTCACGGGCGCGCGTCTGGATCGCGAGCGCCGAGACGAGCGTCCCGACGGTCGAGAGCGCGATGTTCAGCAGCACGAGCACGAGGATCAGGCCGGGCAGCGTCGGCCACGGCGAGACGCCCAGCAGCAGGATCGAGAAGCCGGCCATCGCCACGATCTCGACCAGCACGAGGAAGACGAACAGCGCCCCCGCCTTCGCGAAGAAGAACGCGGTGCGGTCGATCGGCGCCATCAGCACGGCGTCGAAGCCGCCCTCCTCGTGCTCGGAGACGAACAGCCGGTTGATCCCGAGGATCGCGGCGAACAGCAGCGTCACGAGCAGCACGCCGGCCGCGAGCGAGCCGGTCACCTCGTCTCTGCCGATGCCGAAGTGGAACAGCACGAATGTCGTGAGCGAGAACAGCAGCATCGCCGGGACCGACTCGGGCGCTCTGCGCTCCAGCAGCAGGTCCTTGCGCAGCAGCGCGAGCGACGGCCTCATCGGTAGAGCGCCTCGATCGCGATCGTGTCGACCTCGGCCGCCGGCGCGAGCAGCTCGGTGCGCCCGCCGCGCAGCCCCAGCGCGATGTCGGCCTCGGCCAGGCCGCCGGCCGGGTCGTGGCTCGTGACGACGCGCGTGCGCCCGCTGACGCGCCCGATCAGCGGCTCGATCAACGCTCTCGCCGCCGGGTCGAGGTTGGCGCGCGGCTCGTCGAGCAGCAGCAGCTCGGGGTCGTGCAGGACCGAGCGGCAGACGGCGACGCGCTGCAGCAGCCCGCGCGAGAGCGTCCGCACCGGGTCGTTGGCGCGCGGCAGCAGCTCCGAGCGCTCCAGCAGCTCCTCCACCCGCCGCTCCGGCAGCTTGTGCAGGCGGGCGTGGAAGCGCAGGTTCTCGCGCGCGCTGAGGTCGCGGTAGAGCATCCCCTCGTGCGCCAGCAGCCCGATTCTCCCGCGCACCTCCCAGTCGCGCTTGGGCAGCGGCTCGCCGAGGATTCTGGCGCTGCCGGCGTGCGGGCGCAGGAGCGTCGCGAGCATCCGCAGCAGCGTCGACTTGCCGGCGCCGTTGGGACCGAAGACGACGAGCGTCGCGCCGGCGGGAACGGACACGGAGACGTCGACGAGCGCCAGGCGCTCGCCATAGCGGCGGCCGACGCCGCGCAGCTCAATGGCCGGCGCGGTGGCCACCGTCGGGGCGCAGGGTCGCGACGACGTGCGGGAGCGTCGGCGCGAGCACGGGGAAGAGCTGCCCGATCGCCTTCGGGCTGCCGGGCAGGTTGACGATCAGGGTGCGGCCGGCGATCCCGGCGACGCCGCGCGAGAGGATCCCCATCGGCGTGTACTCGAGCGATCTCGCGCGCAGCGCCTCGGCGAAGCCGGGCGCGTCGCGGTCGAGCACCGCGCGGGTCGCCTCGGGCGTGACGTCGTCGGGCGTCAGGCCGGTGCCGCCGGTCGTGAAGACGAGCTCGGCGTCGGCCGCGACCTGCTCGCGCAGCGCGGCCTCGATCAGGGCGGCATCGTCGGCGACGATCCGCCGCGCGACGATCTCGCAGCCGGCCTCGGTCGCGAGCCGCGCCAGCTCGTCGCCGGAGCGGTCGCCCTCGGTCTGGGCGAGCGTCGTGGAGATCGTCAGGACGGCGGTGCGCATCGCGTCAGGACTCGTCGCGGCGCCAGTGGCCGGAGCGGCCGCCGGACTTCTCGAGCAGGACGACCTCGGCGATCTCGACGCCCTTCTCGATCCCCTTGACCATGTCGTAGACGGTCAGCGCGGCAACCGAGGCGGCGGTCAGCGCCTCCATCTCGACGCCGGTCTGGGCGGTCGTGCGCGCGTCGGTCGTGAGCACGACGCGGCCGCCGTCGACGTCGACCTCGGCGGCCACGTCGACATAGGAGAGCGGGAGCGAGTGGCAGAGCGGGATCAGCTCGGCGGTGCGCTTGGCGGCGAGCACGCCGGCGATCCGCGCGGTCGAGAGCACGTCGCCCTTGGGGGCGTCGCCGTCGCGCACCGCGGCGGCGGTCGCCGGGCTCATCCGCACCGTCGCGCGTGCGATCGCGCGGCGCTCGGTCACGTCCTTGGCGCCGACGTCGACCATGCGGGCGCGGCCGTCGGCGTCGATGTGGGTCAGATCGGGCACGAGCCCAGCAGTCTCGCACCATCGCCCGCGACGGAGTCGTGCGGGGACGGTGAGGGATGGCGGCTCAGGCGGCGCTCGGCAGCGCGTGCCGGTGCGCGGCCTCCGCGAGCGCGTCGCGCAGGCGGCGGCCGGCCTCGTGCGACTCGGGCGCCTCCGCGTGGAACTGCACGCCGACCGCGAACGGCAGCCGCGGGTCCTCGATCGCCTCGACCAGCCCGTCGCCGGAGACGGAGGCGACGCGCAGCCCGCGACCGAGCCGGTCGATCGCCTGGTGGTGGAAGCTCGGGACGGAGGTCGAGGCGCCGAGCACGCGCCGCACGAGCGTGTCCCGCTCCGTGCTGATCGCGTGCGCGCCCTCCGTGTGCGTGCCGACGCCGGCCTGCACCTCCGTCAGGTCCTGGTGGAGCGTCCCGCCGCGCACGACGTTGAGGAGCTGGTGGCCGCGGCAGATCCCGACCACCGGCATGCGCGTCGCGAGCGCCTCGCGCAGCACCGCCGCGTCGGCACGGTCGACCGCGAGGCTGGGGTTCTCGGCGGAGCGCACGTCCTGCCCGTAGAGCGACGGGTGCAGGTCGTGGTGGCTGCCCGTCAGCACGACTCCGTGGGCGGTCGCGAGCTGGCGCGGCGCCTCCTCGGCGGCGACGTGGCGGACCCGCAGGCCGGCCGCCTCCAGCCAGCGCACGTACATCTCCGGCTGGTGGTCGCGGGCGACCAGCAGCACGGGCGGCGCGAGCCGCTGGGTGCTGCCGGCGTAGGCGACGCGGAAGCGCTCGCGCGCCCGGGCGAGCCGCTTGCGGGCCGCCTCGGGGGAGGTGCCGAGCAGGCTCGCCGCCTCGGTCGGGCCGTAGCCGGCGAGCGTCAGCGTCACGAGCGCGCGGTCGCGCGCCGTCAGCTGCGCGAGCGCATCGGCGATCGCGATTCGCTCGGCCGGGTCGTCCGCCTCGGCCGCGATGCCGTCCGCGAGCGCGTCGAGCAGGACGGCGTCGTCGGTCGGGCGCCGTGCGCGCAGCGTGTCGATCGCGAGGTTCCCGGCGACGCGGTAGAGCCACGCCCGCAGGCGCGCCTCCGGCAGGCCGCGGGGCGCGTGCTGCCAGGCGCGCAGGAAGACCTCCTGGGCCAGCTCCTCGGCCAGCCCGGGGTCGCCGACCCGGCGCCGCAGGTGGCGCTCGATCGGCTGGCGGTGCACGGCGATGACGGCGTCGAGATCCATGTCACCTCCATAGACGAGCAGCGGAGGCGAAAGCGGACACCGCCGCCGCGAAGCGGGCGCTCAGGCGGGGCTGTGGGTCCGCTGCGCGGCGGCGATCAGGTCCCGCACGGCGGCCACGTCACCGTCGCGCAGCAGCTGGATCGGGTCGGGCTCGCCGCCCACGATCGACTCGAAGAACTCCTTGCGGTCCTGGTAGGTCGGGAGCGTGCCCTTCGCCCAGCCGCGCGCGTCGTTCAGCATGATCGCGAGGTCGGCGTACGCCTCGCCGAACAGCTCGGCGACCTCGCCTCTCATCCGCTTCGCGAGCGCCGGCGAGGCGCCGGCGGTCGAGATCGCGATCGCGAGCGGGCCGGTGCGGACGATCGCCGGCAGGATGAAGTTGCAGAGCGGCGGCACGTCGACGACGTTCACGAGCATCGCGCGGCGCTCGGCGTCGCCGTAGACGCCGATGTTGACCTCGGAGTCATTCGTCGCGGCGATCACCATGAAGGTGCCCTCGAGGTCGCTCGGCTCGTACGGGCGCGGGATCCACTGGATCGAGCCCTCGGCGGCAAGCTCGCTCAGGGTCGGCTGCAGGTCCGGGGCGACGACCGTCACGTCACCGTCCGCCGCGAGCAGGCCCTCGACCTTCTCCAGGGCGACGTCACCGCCACCGACGACGAGGCTGCGGCGCCCTCTCAGTCTCAGGCACGCGATGTAGAACGGCGTCTCCATCATGTCCTGAACGCAGGTCTGATCGCAGATTCCCTTCCGGAACTGGCAGACGCATTCCTTGCCTCTATAGGCCTGTGCTGGCATGCGGGAAAGAGTAGCCGGCGCGCGAGGAAGTCCTCGGTAAGCGTTCAAACCAGAGTTGACTCCCGCTCGTACCATGGGTAGAGATGCCAATCACCCAGATCACGGGCTGCTTCGACGACGACGCGATGATCCGCCAGGTGCACCGCGAGCAGATCATGGCGCTCGCCGGTCAGCGCGCGCTGTTGATGCAGGCGGCCCACCCGGTCGCGTTCGCCGGCTTCTTCGCCCACACGGGCGCGCTCGACGAGCCCTACGAGCGGCTCTACCGCACCGCCCGCGCGGTCGACCTGGTCGTCTTCGGGCCGCGCGAGGAGGCCGAGCGCACGACAACGATCGTGCGGTGGATACACGGCACGATCCGGGGCGAGCTGCGCGAGCCGGTCGGCCGCTTCCCGGCCGGCACGCCGTACGCCGCCGACGATCCCAAGCTGCTGATGTGGATCCTCGCGACGCTCGTCGACTCCGGACTCGTCGTCTACCAGCGCTACGTGCGCGGCCTGAGCCGCGACGAGCGCGACGCCTACTGGCAGGACTACCGCCTCTTCGGCCGCCTCTTCGGCCTCGCCGACGACGAGATGCCCGCCGACATCGAGGGCTTCGACTCCTACATGCGCGAGATGCTCGACGGCGGCGACCTGTTCGTCAGCGAGGAGGCGCGCGAGCTGGCGATCAAGATCGTGATGCGCCCGCCGGTCCCGATCCAGCTGCGGCCGCTGCTGGAGCTGGCCAACTTCGTCACGGTCGGGCTATTGCCGTCGTCACTGCGGCGTGCCTACCGCTTCCGCTGGGACCCCGCGAGAGGGCTCGCCGCGCGCGGCGGGGCGGAGTACACGAAGCGCGTGCTGGTGCCGCTGCTGCCCTCGCGCCTGCGCTACGTGACGCGGGCCGAGCCGGACTCGGCGCCGCTAGCCGCGTAGTCGTCGCGCTCGCGGCGGCCGACCCGCTGGGTCAGTGCCCAGACGGTCAGGCTCGTCGCCGCGACGCCCGCGCCGACGGCGCAGGTCACGCCCCAGCCGGCCGCCCCGTAGATCGCCGAGCCGAGCACCGAGCCGATCGTCCCGCCGATGAACACCGACACCATGTAGGCGGTCGTGAGGCGGCTGCGGGCCTCGGGCCGCAGCGCGTAGATCGCGGTCTGGTTCGAGATCTGCGCGCCCTGCACGCCGAGGTCGAGCAGCAGGACGCCCGCGATCAGGGCCGGGAGCGAGGTGCCGCCGAGCCGCAGCAGGCCCCAGCTCAGCAGGACGCAGCTGAGGAAGACGGTCACCATCAGCCGGCCGTGGCCGCGATCGGCCGCTCTGCCGGCGAACGGCGCGCCGATCGCGCCGGCGGCGCCGACCAGCCCGAACAGGCCGATCACCCCCTCGCCGTAGTCGTACGGCGCGTGGCCGAGCAGGAAGGCGATCGCGGTCCAGAGGATCGAGAAGCCCATCATGTGGAGCGCGCCGAGCGCCATCCGCTGGCGCAGCACCGGCTCGTCGCGGATCAGCCCGAAGACCGAGTGCAGCACCGAGCGGTAGGGCATCGGGTCGCTCGGCGGGGCGTGCGGCAGCGCCCGGCGCAAAACGAACGAGAGCAGCAGCATCGCGCCGGCCGCGATCGCGAAGACGAGGAGCCAGCCGCCCAGCTCGGCGATCA
>JAATFK010000189.1 GCA_015655225.1 Solirubrobacterales bacterium
ACCGCGTCGGCGAGAACGGCAACGGCGGGCCGGGGCCGAACCTCACCGACATCGCCGACCGGCTCCCGGCGGCCGGCATCCAGCGCACGCTGATCAACCCGACGGCGCCGATGCCGTCGTTCAAGAGCCTGCAGAAGAACGACCCCGAGAAGTTCAACGCGCTCGTGGCGTTCCTCGGCCGGCTGAAGTCCGAGGACTGAGCATGACCGGCAGCGGAGGCGGGAGCGCGGCGTCCCGGCCGGCTCCCGCGGCCGACCGCGGCACGCTGCCCGAGCCGGAGGTCCGCGCGATGTTCGATCGCATCGCGCGGGTCTACGACCTCATCAACACGGTCATGACGGCCGGGCTGCACCACCAGTGGCGCCGCCGGGCCGCCGACCTCGCCAACGTCGGCTCGGGCGACCGCGTCCTGGACGTCGCGACCGGCACCGGCGACCTGGCGATCGAGCTGGCCTCGCGCGTGGCACCCGGCGGCGAGGTCGTCGGCAGCGACTTCTCCGAGGAGATGCTGGCACGTGCCCGCACGAAGGCGGCCGCTCTGACCGACTCCGCCGCTGGGCGGGCAGGTGCGACGCTCGCCCGCCGCGAGGCGCCGGAGCTGCGCTTCGAGTGGGGCAACGCGCTGGAGCTGCCCTACGAGGACGGCGCGTTCGCCGCGTCGACCGTCGGCTTCGGGGCGCGCAACTTCTCCGACCTGGACCGCGGCGTCGCCGAGATGGCGCGCGTCGTCAAGCCGGGCGGCCGCGTCGTGATCCTGGAGATCACCACGCCGCAGAAGCCGCCGCTGTCGACGTTCTTCCGCCTCTGGTTCGACCGGATCGTGCCGGTGATCGGCAAGCTGGCGGGCGACTCGCAGGCCTATGACTACCTGCCCAACAGCGTCAAGCGGTTCCCCGAGCCGCCGGGCCTGGCGGCGTCGATGGCGCGCGCGGGCCTGGAGGACATCCGCTGGATCCTCACCGCGGGCGGCATCATCGCCCTGCACGTCGGCAGCAAGCCGGCCGGGCCGGTCGTGACCTCGGCCAACGGGACGCGACCGCGCTGAGCGGCGTCCGGTGAGCGATCCGGGTCCGGTCACGGCGATCGTCCACGCGGGCGGCGCCCACGTGCTGCCGCTGCTGGGGCGCGTCGAGGAGCTGCTGCGCGAGGTCGCCGCGGGCCACGGCCCGGTGCTCGCCGAGCACGCGGGGTCGACGATCGCCGCCGGCGGCAAGCGGCTGCGGCCGCTGCTGGTGATCCTCGCCGCGGGCGGCGAGCCGGACGGCGACGGGCTCGTGCGCGCCGCCGCGGCCGTCGAGCTGGTGCACTCGGCCACGCTCGTCCACGACGACGTCCTCGACCTCGCGCCGCTGCGCCGCGGGCGGCCGACGGTCTTCGCGACCGCGGGCCGCGCGGCCGCCACGCAGACCGGCGACCTCCTCTTCGCCCGCGCCTTCGCGCTCCTGGCGCGCAACGACTCGCCCGAGCAGGTGCGGGCGCTGAGCGACGCGGGCAGCGCGCTGGCGCGCGGCGAGCTGCTGCAGCGCTCCGACGCGTGGGACGCGACGATCTCGCTGGAGCGCTACCTGCGCCGCTGCGAGCTGAAGACCGCGCGGCTCTTCGAGGCGTGCTGCATCCTGGGCGCGCTGGAGGGCGGCGCTGGCTCCGCCGAGGCCCTGCGCGAGTTCGGCCGGCGCATCGGCCTGGCCTTCCAGATCCTCGACGACGTGCTCGACGTCGCCGGGCCGCCGGAGAAGACCGGCAAGCACCGCGGCACCGACCTGCTCGACGGCACGGTCACGCTGCCGTTCATCCTCGCGCGCGAGCGCGACCCCGACCTCGGCGCGATCGACCCGCGCGCGATCGCCACGCCCGCGGCCGCCGAGGCGATCTGCGACCGGATCGCCGCGACCGGAGCGCTGGACGAGGCGCGCGCCGCGGCGCTGGAGCACGTCGCCGCCGCCAAGGCGGTCATCCCCGACGGCCTGGCCGAGCGCGAGCGCGCCGCGCTGGTCCTCGTGGCCGACGGCGTCGTCGCCCGCTACTCCTAAGCGCCGCCCCGGAACGACAACGGGCCGGCTTGTCCAGCCGGCCCGTCGTATGAGTCACGGACGTCCGTGCGTGACGGCTGGGAGAGCCTAGAAGTCCTCGGGGACGATGTGGTCCTCGAGTCAGCTTGGCGCTGCTTGCGGCTAGAAGTCCTCGGGGACGATGTGGTCCTCGAGTCAGCTTGGCGCTGCTTGCGGCTAGAAGTCCTCGGGGACGATGTGGTCCTCGAGCAGCGCCGTGGTGAACCGCTCGATCTCGTCCTCCATGTTGGCGTGCGCGAGGCGCTTGAGGTCGCGGACGAGCGCCTCGGTGCCGCGGTCGAGCTCCTCGTCGAAGCGCTCGACCAGGTCCTGCTCGAAGATGCCGGTGCCGGCCCACTCGCAGTTGGGGCAGCGCATGGTGACCTCCCAGTGCGTCGCGCCGGCCTCCTCCCACTCGGTCGGGTAGACCAGGTCGGAGGCGCAGGAGCCGCAGACGTGGAGGTCGGTGGTGGCCTCGTCGTGATGCACGGGCGCCGGAGCCGCGTCGGCTCCCGCCCATCCGGCGTCGGCCGTCGGCACGGCGGCCTGGTCCTCGAAGTAGACGACCTCGATCGTCTTGCCCGAGGGAAGGACGACGCGGCGGACGTAGTGGCGTGGATCGTGGAGGCTCATCGTCTCGGAAGGGGTGTCGCTGACAGACGGAGTGATCGGTCACGGGCCGGTTTGCCTTGAACCCCCGGTCGTCCATTCGTCCGCGTGCGGATATCCCGCTCTGGTGAACCGATTGAGCCCCTGCCGCGTTACCCTGTCACGACCACCTACGGAGGCTCCTCGATGGCCGGACTCGGCGTCCCAGAACTGCTCATCATCCTCGTCATCCTGCTGCTGGTCTTCGGGCCCAAGCGCCTGCCGCAGCTGGGGCGACAGCTCGGCGGCGGCATGCGCGAGTTCAAGGACTCCATCCAGGGTCACAAGGACGACGACGAGGCTGAGGCCGACGCCGTCGCCGGCAAGCCCGAGCTGACCCGCGCCCAGCAGGCCGACGTGCTCGACCCCACGCCCGCCGCGACGCGCACGCCGGTCGGCGAGCGGGACGAGCCCGCCACGCGACCCGGCGGGTAGTCCTTGCCCGCCATCCGGCCCGTCGGCCACGAGGAGCGCCTCAGCCTCGTCGAGCACCTCGACGAGCTGCGCACCCGCATCATCCTGTCGCTGATCGCCTTCGTGGTCGCCTTCAGCGTCTGCTACTGGCAGAACGACCGTGTCCTGGACATCGTCAACAAGCCGCTGGACAAGGCGCATCGCGTCGACTGCCACGGCGGCAAGAAGGCCGACGACGCGCTCGAGCGCTCCGGCTGCTTCGACGAGGCGCTCGGCCGCTACCTGAAGTCCGCCGCGCCCGCGCTGACCGACTCGGCGCGCACCCTCTCCCAGCTGGCCCAGGACGGCGGCGCGGCGGAGGGCACCCGCGCGCAGGCCGCGGCGGCCGCGCAGTCGCTGCGCGTCTCGGCCGCCCAGGCCGCGGCGGCGGCGAAGCTGACGCCGAAGGCCTCGACCGTCCGCCAGCCGGTGACGCTCGGCGTGACCGAGCCGTTCCTGACGACGATCACCGTCAGCGCCTACGCCGCGCTGCTGCTGGCGATGCCGTTCCTGCTCTTCCAGGCCTACGCCTTCGTCTTACCGGCGTTCAGCCGGGAGGAGAAGAAGGTCGCCCTGCCGCTGATGACGCTCGTGCCGTTCCTGTTCGTCGCGGGGGTGGTCTTCGGGTACTTCCTTGCGCTGCCGAGGGCGGTCGCCTTCCTGCAGCACTACAACGACGGCTCGTTCGACATCTTGGTGCAGGCCAAGGACTACTACCGGTTCTGCACCATCCTGCTCGCGGCGATGGGCGTCCTGTTCCAGATCCCGGTCGGGGTGCTGGCGGTCGTG
>JAATFK010000040.1 GCA_015655225.1 Solirubrobacterales bacterium
GGAGCGCTACGAGACGATCCGCGCGCTGCTCGGCGACGCCGTCGCGACGCCCGTCGGCGGCCTCCACGTCCACGTCGGCATGCCCGACGCGGAGACCGCGATCCGTGCCTTCAACGGCCTGCGCCGCCACCTCCCGCTGCTTCAGGCGCTGGCCGCGAACTCGCCCTTCCGCCACGGCCGTGACGCCGGCCTCGCCTCCGCGCGCGAGGTCACGATGCGCGGCTGGCCGCGCTCCGGCGTCCCCCGCGCGATGCGCGACTTCGACGACTTCCGCCGCAGTGCCGCCCTGCTCGCGCGCGCCGCCGACGTGCCCGACTACACGTGGTTCTGGTGGAAGCTGCGCCCGCACCCACGCCTCGGGACGGTCGAGATCCGCGCCCTCGACGCGCAGTCCTCGCTCGAGGACCTCGCCGCGCTGGTCGCGCTCGTCCACTGCCTCACGCGCGCGGTCGCGACCGCCGAGCCGGTCCCGCCGATGCCCGCCGAGCTGCTCGACGAGGCCTCCTTCCGCGCCGCCCGCTACGGCATCGCGGCCGAGCTGCCCGGCGACGACGGGCGCCTGCGTCCCTTCCCCGACCTGCTGGAGGAGACGGTCGCGCTCGCGGCCCCGCACGCCCGCGAGCTGGGCTGCGAGGAGGAGCTGGCGTCGATCGCCAGGCTCGTCACCCATGGCGGCGGCGCCGGCCGGCAGCGGGCCGCGCACGCGATCGGCGGGATGGGCACGCTCCTGCGCGAGACGACCGCGCTCACGAGCGGCCCGCGGGCCGCCGACTAGAGGTCGACGACCTCGATCTCCCCGCGACGCCGCACGAGCGCCTCCGCCAGCACCCGCCGGTGACAGTGGTCCGGCTCCGCCTCCAGGCACAACAGCGCGGTCCGCGGCGCGCTCCCGTCGGCCAGCTCGTCCGCGAGCGTGTCCAGCTCGGCGGCGGCCTCGCGCTCGACGTAGGCGAGGAAGGCGGTCGCCGCCTTGCGCGTCGCGCCGGTGCGGTAAAGCGGACGGATCTCCGGCGGCGTTCCGAGCGTGCGGCGGTTCTCGTAGGCGATCCGGTGCTCGCCCAGCAGCTGTCCGAGTCTCGTCATCGACATCCCAGGGCGCCGCGACTGCGGCCGGAAGCGCACGTCGAGCACGCGCTCCACGCCGGCCGCCTCCAGCTCGGCGACGAGCGCGTCGGGCGGAAGCCGTTCGTAGCCGATCGTCCACAAGGTGGGCATTCCCTTACCGTAGCCGTCCACCCAGCCGGTACGATTCCCGGCGTGCTCGCCTCGATCGTCTCCCGGCTCTCGGCCGCCGTCGCGTTCGTCGTCTTCGGGATCCTCTGGTCGAGCTCGCACAGCTCGACGCTCGCCGCGCTCTGGGTCGTCTCCTTCGTCTGCCTCGTCGTGGCGGCGCTCTGGTACGACATCCCGCCGGAGAGCCGGCCGCGCCTCTCCGCCGCCTGGTACCACGTGCCGGGCTCCTCGAAGAACCCCGACGACTACCGCTGAGCGGGCCGCCGCGAGCCCCAGTGAGGGCGGCGAGCGCGGAGGGCAGATCGCCAGGATCCGCTTCTTAGGGCAAGATAGGTTGCATGCCAACCTCTCCCCCGAACCAGCGCAGTGTCAGATTCTCCGATGACGAGCGTGGGGGTTGGTCCTCCGATCGTCCGCGTCGCGGCGGTGGACCGGAGCGTCCGGCGGACGTCTCGGTGCGCGGCCGCGTGCTCAGCCCGACCGACCGTCTGCGCTACTCGCCCGGCAGCCTGGTCGTGATCGTCTCGGCCTCCCCGAGCGTCCGCGAGGCCTTCGCCGCGCGCGTCTTCGAGGAGCGCGGCGCGGTGCTGTCGCTGGCGAAGGTCCGCAGCCTGCTGGCCGGCCGCGTCGGCCCTGACGAGGTCGAGGCGCGCGCCGCCGAGCTGCTCGACACGGCCGTCGCGAGACGGCTGGAGAACGGCGAGTCGGTCGCGATCGTCGCCGACGGGCTCGGCTGGGAGGAGCGCGACCACTTCGTCCGCATGGCGGCACCGCTGCGGCGCCCGCGCCACCTGATCCTGATCGAGGGGGGACGCGACGACGTCTCCGACGAGGACCGCGCCACGCTCAACGAGCTGCGCAACGCGCTCGACGCGGGCGAGATGGGGAACGAGGGCTTCCAGACCGCCCTCCGGCTCGGCGGCGGCTCCGTCTCCGAGCTGAAGAGAATCGTCTTCCGTCCACCGCCCCGCGACGACTAGACAGGCGAGCGCGGCCATGGAGATCCACTTCGAACCGCGCTTCTGGGACGAGGACGAGCTGCGCGCGCGCTTCGCCGCCGAGGGCGGGAAGCTGACGATCACGGTTCGCGTCGGCGACGAGACGCACGAGCGGGTCGTCGAGCAGTTCGACGCCGTCGACCGGCAGGACCTGCGCGAGGCGAGCAGATCGGCGCGCTCCGCCGAGCAGGAGGACGGCCTCGGCCTCGGCCACGCCGCTGAGGCGACCTGGCGCAGAGCGGCCGAGCGGCTGATCCCGGAGCTGCGCGGGGCGGGCGACCAAGGCGGTCGGTCATGACCTCGTCGCCGGTGGTCCGCGTGCTGGCGAAGCTGGAGCCAGGCGGCGCCCAGCTGTCGGTGCTGCGCGTCGTCCGCGCGCTCGAGGCGCACCGGATCCGCTCCCGCGTGCTCGTCGGCTGGGCCTCCCCGGAGGGCCTCGCGCTCGCCGACCGGATGGGCGTGCCGGTCGAGGTCTACGGCGAGGGCGGCGACCAGCAGTGGCAGGCCGACCCCCGCTTCGCGCGCTGGCTGCGGCCGCGCGTCGCCGGGGCGGAGGTCGTCCACGCGCACATGTTCGGCGCCTGGTGGGCGGCGGCGAAGGCCGTCGGCAGCGGCACCGCGCTGGTCGCGAGCGAGCACAACGCGCTCACCTGGCCGAGCGGCAAGCCGCCGCTCGCGCTGCGCCACGGGCTCCGCCGCGTCGACCGCTTCTTCGCGCACGGGCCGGGCGCGCGCCGCGCGATCCTCGCGGCCGGGATGCCGCTGGAGCGGCTGCGGCCGGGCATCTCGCCGGTCGCCGACCTCGACAGCCTGCCGGTCGCCGGCCTGCCGTCCCCGCGGATCGTCTTCGCGGGCCGGCTCCATCCCGAGAAGGGACCGGACGTGCTGCTCGACGCGCTCGCGCTGCTGCCCGACGCGCCGCTGACGCTGATGCTCGGCGACGGCCCGCTGCGCCAGCCGCTGGAGCGGCATGTGCGCCGCCTCGGCCTCGAGGACCGCGTCCGGCTGCAGGGCTGGGCCGCGCGGCCGGCGCTGTCGATCGCCGGCGCCTCGGTGCTGGTGGTTCCCTCGCGGGACGAGTCGTGGTCGCAGACGGCGGTGCTCGGGATGGGGCTCGGCGTCCCGGTGATCGGCACCGACGTCGACGGCCTGCCCGACACGCTCGCGGACGGCCGCGGTCTGATCGTCCCGAGCGAGGACCCGGAGGCGCTCGCGACCGCGATCGACGACGTCCTCGCCGGCCGCCGCACGACCGACCTGGCGGGCGCACGGGCCTACGCGCTGCAGTTCACGCCGGCGCGCGTCGCCTCCGTCTACGCGGCGACGTACCTGGAGTTCGCCGCGCCGTCGGCGGCGACCGCCGGCGCGGACCCGTGGGACGACGAGCGCGACGACGAGGCCCCCTCGGCCGCCGTGGTGCCCGCCGCATGAGCGTCGAGGGGACGGTCGAGTGGACCGACCACGACCTGCACGCCTGGCAGGTGCTGCGCCCGCTGCTCGACGCGGGCCCGTACCTGCCGTGGAGCAGCGGGGCGATGCGGGCCTCCGGCCTCGTCACGCTCTGCAACGAGATCGTCTTCGGCCGGCGCCGGATGGTCGAGCTGGGGGCGGGGGCGAGCACGCTCCTGTTCGCTCGCGTGCTGCGCGACTACGGAGGGACGCTGGTGGCGGTCGAGCACGACGCGCGCTGGGCCTCGTGGGTCACCGACCGGCTCGCCGCAGAAGAGCTCTCGGAGGTCGCCAGCGTGGTGTTCGCGCCTTTGGAGGAGACGCCGCACGGCTGGGACGGGCTGCCTTGGTACGCCGCCTCGCCCTTGGCCGCGGCGGTCGGCGAGGAGCCGATCGACCTGCTGCTGGTCGACGGACCGCCCGCGCACGACCGGACCCGCCGCCACGCCCGCTACCCGGCGCTGCCGGCGCTGATCGACGCGCTCGCGGACGACGCGGTCGTCGTCCTGGACGACGCGATCCGCGACGGCGAGGGTGACGTCGTGGAGCGCTGGGAGCGCGAGACGCCCTTCCGCTTCGCGCGTCGCGAGCGCGAGGCGATCGCGCTCGGACGCGTGCCTGCCTGAACGTCGTTTGCGGGCCGCTCCTGCGGGAAACCTCGGGCTCGCCGCCGCACCGCGTGCGGCGTGACCGACCCCCGAGCGAGAAGGAGCACTTTCATGGCGGAGCTGACACTGCTGGAGAGCAAGCTGGGCGAGGTCCTCGGCCTGGCCCAGGCCGCGCAGGCGGCGACGAGAAGAGTCGGCTCGTTCTTCGACGACGCCGACGACCCGCAGGCGAAGCTCGTGCGGAAGCTGCACGACGAGGCGGCCGAGACCGAGGAGCGCGTGATCGAGGTGGCCGGGACGCTCGACGGCAGAAGAACCGCGATCCTCGACAAGGGCCGCGAGGTGAAGGGCGAGGGCGCCGAGATGATGGACGCCTACCTCGGCGGCGAGGAGGGCGACCCGCTGGAGGGCTTCGAGTTCCTGACGATGACCGAGGCCGGCGAGTCGGGCCACTGGGCGATCCTCGGCAAGCTCAACGAGAAGGCGGGCATCGCCGAGGTCGGGACGCTCGTCGAGTGGGCGCTCCCGCTCCAGACGCGCCACCTCACCGAGGTGCTCGACGGCGCGCTCGCGATCGCCGCCGACGAGGACCCGAACGAGATCGAGGAGTAACGCCCGGCGTCTGTGACGCCGCCGGGACGGCGGCGTCACAGAACACGTTCCCCGCGCGGGTGCTCGCGCGGGGGCTGAGAGCGACCCTCAGCGCACCAGCCCCACGCCGCGCCCCGGGACCAGGGTCACGCCGGTCGCCCGGATCGGCTCGGGGCGCTCGTCGGCCAGTCGCACGTCGCTGCGCGCCAGCACCCTCAGGATCGTCGCCAGCTCGAACTGGGCGAAGCTGGCGCCGATACAGCGGCGCACGCCGCCGCCGAACGGCAGCCAGCCGTAGGACGGCACCTCGCCGTCGGTGAGGAACCGCTCGGGGCGGAACGCCTCCGGCTGCGGGAACACGTCCGGACGGTGGTGGGCGAGCAGGATCGACGCGACGAGCCCGGTCCCGGCCGGCAGCTCGTGCGTCCCGATCCTCACCGGCTCGGTCACGACCCGGCCGACCATCGGCACGACCGGCCGGATCCGCAGCACCTCCCGGCAGACGGCGTCGAGGTAGGTCCCATCCGAGCCGTCGTCGGCCGCGACCCGGTCCCGCACCGCCGGATGGCGCAACAGCAGGTCCATCGCCCACGTCGCCGCCGTCGCGGTCGTCTCGTGCCCCGCGAGCACGAGCGTCATCAGCTCGTCGCGGATCTCGGCGTCGCTCATCGGCGAGCCGTCCTCGTGCCGCGCCGCCACGAGCATCGAGAGGATGTCGCTGCGGCTCGCCAGGTCGCCGGCCCGGCGGCGCTCGGCGACCTCCGCGTCGAGCAGCGCGTCGATCGCGGCGCGCTGCTCGACGAACGTCGCGTGCGGGCGGATCGGTCCCACGTCGCGCGTCGCGACGGTCCCCCAGAAGACGAGCCGCCGCGCTGAGATCACGAACGCGGGCAGCCGCCGCCGCAGCTCGTCGACCCGCCCGGTCTCGGTGATCCCGAACACGACCGCGACGATCACGTCGAGCGTCAGCCGCTGCATCCGCTCGGCGAGGCGGAACGGCGTCCCGCGCGGCCAGCCGGCGACCTCGCGCTCGGACAGCTCCGTGATCAACGCCCCGTAGGCGTTCAGCCGCTCGCCGTGGAACGGCGGCAGCAGCAGCCGCCGCTGGGAGAGATGGCGCTCGCGGTCGAGCACCAGCAGCGACCACGGTCCCGCGACCGGCTTCAGCGGCGCGTTCGAGAGCCCCGCGTGGAAGACCGACGGCGCGCCGGTCACGACCTGGCGGACGAGGTCCGGCGAGCTGAACACGACCGACAGGCCGAAGCCGGGGGTGCGGATCGTGAACGGCTCGCCGTAGCGGCGGTAGGTCCGCGCCGTGAAGCCGAGCGGGTCGCGCGCGAAGCGCGCCGCCTGCACCAGCGCCGGCGCGCGCGAGCCGGCGGGAAGCGCCGAGCGGGGCGCGGGCGGCGGCGGCGCGATGGTCGGGTCGATCGTCGTCGTGCTCATCCGCGCACTCCCCACTGCGGTCGGGGCCGGGCTGCCAGCACACCCGATGATGACGCGCCGCGCGGCCCCGCGCGCAGGTCTCAGCGAGCCCGCACGCGCGCGAGCGCCCAGCGTCCCCAGGCGCTCGCGAGGTCGAGCGTCCCGGCGACGAGGAAGCCGAGCGGTCCGGTCAGCAGGCGGGCGAGGAGCCGGGAGAGCATCAACCCACGGTATCGTTGTGCAGGCATGCCAGAAACCGTTACAACCACCCTCACCGAGCTGCCCGAGTCGCGCGTGCGCGTCAAGGCAGAGGTCCCCGTCGCCGAAGTCCAGAAGAGCGTCGACCGTGCCGCCCGGCAGCTTGCCCGCGACATGCGCGTTCCCGGCTTCCGCAAGGGCAGAGTCCCGCCCCAGGTCGTGATCCGCCGCGTCGGCCGCGAGTACGTCCTCGACGAGGCCGTCCGCAACTCGATCGGCGGGTGGTACGCCGAGGCGCTCGACGCCGCCGGCATCGCCCCCGTCGGCGAGCCCGACCTCGACCTCGGCGACCTGCCGCCCGAGGGCCAGCCGCTCTCCTTCACGATCGAGATCGGCGTGCGCCCGACCGCCGAGCTGGGCGACTACGAGGGCCTCGAGGTCGGCCGCCGCGAGGTGCCGGTCGACGACGACCGCGTCGCGCACGAGCTCGACCACCTGCGCGACCACCTCGCGAGACTCGAGACCGCCGAGCGCGAGGCCCGCGAGGGCGACTTCGTGGTGACCGACTACGTCGGCAC
>JAATFK010000442.1 GCA_015655225.1 Solirubrobacterales bacterium
GCCGTGCTGCGGGGGCTGACGGTCGGGATCACGACCTTCCACGGGACCGACGAGCTGGCCTACCACGTCCCGACGGTCCTCAGATTCGCCCACGAGCTGCCGGGGATCGACCTCCACAGCTACGCGGCCGCCCAGACGCCGCTGTTCCACGTCCTGTTCGCCCTCGTCGGGAAGGTGATCGGCTACGAGCTGTGGCGCCTGCGGCTCCTGAACGCGGTGATCTCGTGGGGCGCGGCGGTCGTGCTGTGGGCCTTCCTGCGCCGTCGCCGTGGGCTCGAACCGGCGACGGCGGTCGCGTTCGCGGCGCTCTTCGCGCTCTCCCCCTACGCCTTCGGCGTCTCGTTCCTGGTGATGACCGACGGGCTCGCGCTGCTGCTCGCGATCGGAGCGATCGCCGCCGCGGTCCGCTACGCCACCGACGGGCGGCCGGCGTCGCTCGTGATCACCGCGGTCCTCGTCGGCCTCGCCGTGCTCACGCGCCAGAGCCTGATCTGGCTCGCCCCGGCCGCCGCGACGCTCGCGCTGATCGCCCGCCCGCGCGTCTCGGAGCTGGTGCGCTGCGGCGTCGCGCTCGCGCTCGCGCTCGCCCTCGTCCCCTTCGGCCTGCTCGTCCTGAACTGGCACGGCCTGACGCCGCCCGGCTCGGACCCCAGCTCGTGCGGCCTCTGCTCCGGGACCGCGAACGGCCGTCACCTCACGACCGGCGTGAGCCTGCGCCCGGCGGAGCTGACGGTCGCGCTCGTCGGGCTCTACGGCGCGGTGCTGCTGGCGCCGCTCGGGCGCCGGGCGCTGCCACGCGCGCGGGTCGTGCCGGCGGCGGCCGGGGCGCTCGTGGGGCTCGTCGTGGTCGCGCTCTCGGCCGTCGGGACGAGCCAGACCGACGCCGGCTACATCTGGAAGGTCGCCGGCAAGCTGCCGGCGCTCCACGGCACCAGCCTCGCGTTCTGGCTGCTCGTCCCGCTCGGCGGCGCGGTGCTCGGCGCCCGCTGGCGGCGGGACGACCCGCTCGCGTTCGTCCTGCTCGGCTGGTTCCTCGTCTCGAGCCTCGCGACGCGCCTGCTCTACCAGAAGTACTTCGACCCGATCGCGCTGCTCGTGGTCCTGGTGGCCGTTCGTCCGCGCGAGCTGGTGCACACGCGGGAGCTGTGGGGCGCCGGCGTGCTGGCGGTCGGCTTCGTGGCGTACGCGCTGTCGTTCGCCTGAGGAGCGTCGGATTGTGGTCGCTCAGCGACCAGAAGTTGACGCTCCTCCGGGCGGCAGCAGGTCGGCGAGAGCTCGCAACGCGGCGGCAAGCACCTCGGCAGGGGCGCGATCGGCGTCGAGCACCCGCACCCGCTCGGGCTCGGCCGCCGCGATCGCCGCGTACGCCCCGGCGATCGTGGCGAAGAAGGAGTCGTCCTCCTGCTCCAACCGGTCGGGCTCGTCCCCCCGCGTGCCCTGGCGCGCGCGGCCGCGGGCCGGGTCGAGCGACAGCAGCAGCGTGCGGTCGGGCGTCAGGCCGCCGGTGCCGAACGCGTTGATCGCGGCGACCGCGTCGAGTCCGAGCGCGCGGCCGGCGCCCTGGTAGGCGAGCGAGGAGTCGACGAAGCGGTCGAGCAGGACCCAGCCGCCGGCGGCGAGCGTGGGCGCGAGCGCCTCCTCGACCAGCTGAGCGCGCGCGGCAGCGTAGAGCAGCGCCTCGGCCCGCGCGCCGATGCGCAGCGCGGGGTCCTTCACGAGCGTCCGAATCCGCTCGGAGGCGGCGACGCCGCCCGGCTCCCGCAGCAGCTCGACCGCCAGCCCGCGGGCACGCAGCGCGTCGGCGAGCGCCACCGCGAGCGTCGTCTTGCCGGCGCCGTCGATGCCCTCGATCGTGATCAGGCGACCGGCCGTCATGGCGGCAACCGTATCGCGCGCGCGGGCCGCTACCCTCGGTCGCCGATGGTCGAGCTGGCGGGCACCGAGCAGCATGCGCACGCGCGCGCCACTCTCGGCGCGGCGCTGTCGCCGGGCGGCCGGCCCTCCCACGCCTACCTCTTCCACGGTCCCGCCGGGACCGGCAAGCGGACCGCCGCGCGCGCCTTCGCCGCCGCCCTCCTGGCCGACGGCGCCCCCGACCCCGACGGCGTCCGCACGCGCGTCGCGCACGGCACCCATCCGGACCTCACCTGGGTGACGCCGAGCGGCGCGCACGAGATGCTCGTCGGGGACGTCGAGGAGCCGGTCGTCGCGGCCGCGTCGATGACGCCGTTCGAGGCCTCGCGCCGCGTCTTCGTGATCGAGCGGGCCGACACGATGATCGAGCAGGCCGCCAACAAGCTGCTGAAGACGCTGGAGGAGCCGGCGCCGTTCGTCCACCTGATCCTGCTGACGGACAGCCTCACCGAGGTGCTGCCGACCGTCCGCTCCCGCTGCCAGCTGGTCCGCTTCGACGCCCTCCCGGTGGAGCAGATCGCCGAGCGCCTCGGCCGCCACGGGATCGCACCCGAGGCGGCCGACGCGTGCGCGCGCCTCTCGCTCGGCGACTCGGCGCGGGCGCTCGAGCTGGCGCTCGGCGACGGTCCGGCGCTGCGCGGCGGCGCGGAGGCGTTCGCGCGTGCCGCGCTGGCCGGCGAGGTCGGCTCCGCGAAGCCCTGGGGGAGACTGCTGGCGGTCCGCAAGGCGCGCGGCGACGTCGCCGTCACGGAGCTGGAGGAACGGCTCGCCGACGAGCTGGAGGTCGTCTCCAGAAGAGAGCGCAGACGGCTGGAGAATGACTACGCGGAGCGGATCCGCCGTACCCGCCGGCGGGTCGAGACGGCCGGGCTCGACCTCGGGCTGCAGCTCGTCGCGCTGTGGTTCCGCGACGCCGCCTGCGTCGCCTGGCAGACGCCCGAGCTGGTCCACCACGCCGACCGCGCCGCCGAGCTGAGCGCCGACGCCGCCGGGCGCGACCCGCAGCGGCTGCGCGGCGCGGTCGAGCTGGTCGAGGAGACGCGCCGGCGGCTGCGCAGCAACGTCACCGAGGAGCTGGCGCTGGAGGCGCTGGCCTACCGGCTGGAGGAGCGGCTGGCGGCCTAGCGGTGGCGGCGTGCGCGGGGCTTCGCGACCTTCGCGCGCGGGACCGTCAGCGTGATCGTCGCGGCCCGTCGGACCCGCTGGCCGGCCGCCGTCAGCGTTCCGGAGAGCAGCACCGTCACGCGGCGGCTCGCGGAGCGGCGCGTGAGGAGCGCGCGGGCGCCGGTCGCGGGCCGGATGCGCACCGTCGCGGTCGCCGGCGCGAGCGCCGTCACGGTCGCGCTCGCGCGGCCGTAGGTGAGCGACCGCAGGCGCGTGCGCTTCGCCTTCTTCTTCCCCTTCGGAGCAGCGACCGCGAACCTCGTCGTCGCCCGGACCGCGAGCGGCCCCGTCCGGTTCGCGCTCAGCACCAGCGCGATCGTTCCGTCGCGCGCGACCTTCGCGCTGTGGAACGTCAGCACCCCGGCGACCGGCGCGACCGGGGACGGCCCGCTCCAGAAGGTCCGCCACTCGCCGGTCGTCGTCCCCGTCTGGTTGGTCGCGAGCACGCGGTAGCGGTAGCTGCTGAGCGGCGGCAGGTCGCTCAGGAGGATCGCGGGCGTGCCGCTCGCCCCGCTCGCCGGCAGCGTGACGGGCGCGCTCGTCTCGGTCGGGTCGGCGAGCGACGTGCCGTACTCGACGACCACCGAGGTCGCCTGCGCGTGGCCGTCGACCGTCGCGCCGACGGTCGCGTTCGGGCTGGCGATCGCGCTGACGCCGCCGGTCGCGGTGGTCGGTGGCGTCGTGATCCGTCCGATCCGCCCGGCGGCCGGCTCCGTGAACCAGACGTTGCCGTCCGGGCCGGCGGTCAGGTCGCCGACCGCGACGCCGTTCGGCAGCGGGTAGGTCGTGACGCTGCCGTCGGTGGCGCTCACGCGGCAGATCTCGTCGCCGCAATCGACCCAGAGCGCGCCGTCGCCGCCCGCCGCGAGGTCGCCCGGGGTGCTGCCGGCCGGCAGCGGGAAGGCCGTCTGCGTCCCGTCGGTCGCGAGCCGCACGACGGTCGCGGGCGTCGTCGCGGTGTACCAGAGCGCGCCGTCGGGTCCGGCCGTGATCCCGCTCGGCCGCGCGACGCCGGACGGCAGCGCGTACGTCGTCTCGGTCCCGGTCGGTCCGGAGCGGCCGATCAGCCCAGCGCTCGGGAGCGTGTACCAGAGGCCGCCGTCGGCGCCGGCGGCGATCGCGCCGGGGGCGGAGCCGGTCATGCGCGTCTCGTCGACGTTGCCGGGCGGCGTCGTGGCGGGCAGCCGCCCGATCCGCCGCGCGCCCGCGTCGGTGAACCAGAGCGCGCCGTCGGGGCCGGCGACGAGGTCGCGCGGGTCGGCGCCGATCGTCGTCAGTCCGACGCTCGTCACGGTGCCGGAGGCGTCCACGCGCTCGATCGCGGTGGCGCTCGTCGTGGTCGAGCCGCTCGTCAGCCAGAGCGCGCCGTCGGGACCGGCGGCGATCGCGCCCGGCGTCGTCCCGCTGGGGACGGCGGCGTGCAGCGTCAGCGTCCCGTCGGTGCTCATGCGGCCGATCCCGCCGCCGTCGGGCGCGGCGTCGGTGAACCAGAGCGCGCCGTCGGGTCCGGTCGTGATCCCCTCCGGTCTGGCGAGCGTCGGACTCGAGGCGTCGCGTGCCGGGAAGCTGTCGACGTGCGGCGTCAGCGTGCCGACGACGGGACTGGCGAGGGCGGGGGCGGCGCCGGCGGTCAGCGCGCTCGCGAGGACGGCGGCGGCGAGGACTCCCGCGCGCGGGAGCCGTCGACGC
>JAATFK010000252.1 GCA_015655225.1 Solirubrobacterales bacterium
GGCGTCCCCTCGCGGGGCCATCGCTCGGCCGCGATCGCAAACGCCTCCTGGGCGGCGTCCTCGGCGAGATCGATGTCGCCGAGGAAGCCGACCAGGGACGCGAGGACCCGACCCCACTCGCGCTGGAAGACGTGCTCGATCAGTGACCTGTCTCCACCGCGATCTCGACGAGCGGGCGAATCTCGACCGCGCCGCCGAGCCGAACCGCCGGGATCCGCTGCGCGAACTCGAGCGCCGCGTCCAGGTCAGACGCGTCCAGTACGTAATAGCCCCCGAGCACCTCCTTCGCATCCGCATACGGGCCGTCGGTGATCAGATTCTCAGCGGCCCCATAGCGAACCGTCGTCGCCATCTCGCCTGGCTGCAGGTGCGCGCCGCCCACACAGCGTGCGTCAGCGCGGAGCGCCAGGTACTCGCCGGTCAACGCCGTGGCCTCCTCCTCTCCGAGCCTTTCGTGGCTGCCTGGTCTGGGATAGATCAGCATCGCGTACTTCATTTCCGCCTCCTCTGGGGAATAGTCGATTATCCCGGAGACGAACGGGCGACGTTGGAGGGGACAGCTGTCCAACGACCCCGGGCGCACGCCGAGCAGAGAGCCTGGCGCCGCCCGACAGCCGGGGCGCGCTCGATGCCTGTTGCAGCGAGCATCGACCGCCCGGACCTCGGCTCGCTCATCTCAGCGGCGCATCTGCGGCCTGGAGCCAGACGATGGCGCGTGCAGCGGCGGCCCACGCGGCTTCGTACGTCGCGAACGACCGTGAGCCATGGGACGCGACGCGCGTCCATCTGCCCATGTCCTCCGGGTCGCGCCTGAAGTGCTCGAAGCCGAATGTCCCATCGGCTCGACGGAAGAGGTCGACGCAATGGTCTGCGTATTCGCTCTCGAGACTCCTCAGCACCTTCTGTGTATCGGGCATAGCCGCGCACTGTACGTTATAACGTACAGTTGTACAAGAGTTGTTGTACGCGATAGCGTACGGATGTATGCCCGAGAGCGAAACGCCTACCGCCGCCGTCGAGCCGCGCGCAACCGGCTCGCGCCTGCGACTCGGCGTCCTCCTGACCTGTCAGTTCATGATCGTGATCGACGTCTCGGTGGTGACGACCGCGCTGCCGAGCATCCGCGACACGCTCGGGTTCTCCTCCACCGGCCTCACGTGGGTCCAGAACGCCTACACGCTGACGTTCGGGGGCTTGCTCCTGCTCGGCGCCCGTACCGGAGACCTGCTCGGCCGCCGGCGTGTCCTCCGCGCCGGCGTCGGGCTCTTCACCATCGCGTCGCTGGCCGGCAGCGTGGCCCAGAGTCCGGCGATGCTGCTGGCCGCCCGCGCCGGACAAGGGGTCGGTGCCGCGCTGACCGCGCCCTCCGTGCTCGCCCTCCTCTCGGTCAGCTTTTCCCGGCCGGCCGAGCGCGTCCGCGCCATCGCGCTCTATAGCGCCGTAGCAGGCGCCGGCAGCAGCGTCGGCCTCGTCCTCGGCGGCGTGCTTACGACGTGGCCCTCCTGGCGGTGGGGGCTGCTGCTCAACGTGCCAGCTGGTGCCGCGGTCATCGCGCTGTCTCCGCGATGCCTGCCGGAAACCCGCCCGCGCATCGGCCGCTTCGATCTCGCGGGCGCGGCGACATCCACTCTGGGCGTCGGTGCGCTCGTGCTCGCCCTCGTCGAGGCCGCCCATGGATGGACACAGCCGACGACCATCACGTCCCTCGCTGCGAGCCTCGCGTTCCTCACCGCGTTCGCACTGATCGAATCGCGCGCGCCCCAGCCGATCACGCCGCTCGGACTCTTCGCGAGCCGTCGGCGCACGAGCGCGTACCTCGGCCGGCTGCTGCTCGTCGGCGGCGTCTTCCCGCTCTTCTTCTTCCTCACCCAGTACCTCCAGGGCGCCCTCGGGCTCAGCCCGATCGCCGCCGGCCTCGCCTACCTGCCGATGACGATCACGATGTTCACTGTCGCCCGGCGAACGCCCTGGCTCGCCGCCCGCGTCGGCGAGACCCGGGTCCTCGCGTCCGCGCTCGTCACCGCCATCCTCGGGATGCTGTGGCTGGGGCGCATGGGAAGCCAGACCACCTATGTCCCCTTCGTCCTCGCGTCAACGATGCTCGTCGGGCTCGGCGCTGGGGCCGCGTTCACGATCCTCACCGCCCGCGGCATGGCA